>JASLIH010000493.1 GCA_030152105.1 Actinomycetes bacterium | reverse complement strand
CTCCTCAACAGCTCGTCAAGGGCGGTCGCCGTCTCGGCGGGCTTCAGGACCGGGAAGTAGTGGCCTGCGCCGACGATGGTGGCCGCCTTCATTGCGGGCCGCCATTCCTGGACGAGGGCACGGCTGTCGGCGAAGAAGGGCGGGCTGTCGGCACCGCCGATCCACACGATCGGCGTCGTGAGCTGCGTCACCGCCGCCGGGTCAGCCATCCACGAGCCCATGGCCGGCAGGTCAGCCTGAAGCCAGGTATTCAAGTCCGCGGCGGCGAGCGCCCGAGCGCCCTCCGGCAGGACAGGCTCGATGAGCTCGACGGTGTCCTGGACGCCCGAGGTGAAGTCGAGGAACGCCGTGACCGCGCCGTCTGCGTCCCCGCTGGTGTACTTGTCCACGACGAGCGGCATCGCCACCTCGGCGAGCTGCTTCATGGCCTGCTGCACGGCCTCGGTCTGCGCCTGCGCGAGCGGGGGCTCGAGCAGCACGGCCGACAGCAGGCGGCCGGCCACCTGCGTCGCCATCTCCAGGGCGATGTAGGCACCGAAGGAATGCCCGGCGACGTGCGCCTTGTCCACCCCCAGGGCGTCGAGGACCGCTACGACGTCCGCAGCCTGCCCTGGGATGTCGGCGGTCTCGCCCGGCAGCCCGTGACCGCCGTGACCGCGCCGGCCGTAGTGGATCACCTGGTAGCGATCCTTCTTGACCAGCTCGTCCATGAGGGGCTTGAGCAGGTCGCGGGTCATCGCGCCGTGGATGAGGACCACGGGAGCACCTTCGCCCGCGACCCACACGTCGAGCTGATCCTTGTCGGACACCTTGACCCTGGTGGTCGGCTCGGGCATGCCCCTGGACGTCGGGGTCCCTGCCGACTCCTGGCTGGCAGCCATCGCGCTCGCCGCCAGCGCGTCGTGTGCCGTGTCCGGTGCCATGGCCCCTCCTCGGTGCCGGCGCCCTGTGCGGCGCGTCTCCGCAGGACGCTAGGCCGCGCGGCGGAGGGCGGGCATCGGCGCGCTTGACCAATCTCGGTGGCGGGCCTACGCGGTTGTTCGTAGCCGCGCCACGGTCACCGGGACGTCGACAGTCCGCGGTCGAAGGCGTAGCGAGCGGCCTGGGTCCGGGAGGTGACCCCGATCTTGTGGAAGATGTTCGTCAGGTGCCGGGCGACGGTGCGGTCGCTGATGTACAGCGCTTCGCCGATCTGCAGGTTGGAGTGGCCCTCGGCGACCAGCGCGAGCACCTCGCACTCACGCCGGGTGAGCCCGTCGGGCGGTTCCGGCGCGGGCCGGTGCGCGCCGAGCCGCTCAAACGTCGCCTGCGCCTTTGCAACCTCCACCGCGGCCGACACCTCGTCGCCGAGCGCCCGGTAGGCCTCGGCGAGCTGGAGACTGGTACGGGCGGCGTCGTACACGGCGCCCAGTTCGTGCCAGCGCCGGCAGGCGTCGCGCAGCACCGGGAGGGCGTCGGCCCGGCCCTTGGCCAGCAGCACCGCCCCGCGCGCGGTGGCCGCCGTCGCCTCCAGCCCCGAAGTGGCGTACCGCGCCGCCGTCGCCGCGAGCTCGGACTCGGCAGCCGCCGCGTCCTCCAGCCGGCCCGCGGCGAGCGCGATCTCCACCACCGCCGCGCAGACCGGTGCCCGCCGCAGCGGGTCGGCGCCCACCGCCGCGACGGCCGATCGCGCCATCGTCGCGGCGCCCGCCGCGTCGCCCTGCTGGAGCCGCAGCAGCGCCCGCCCCGGTTGCGGGTCGCGTCCGCGGGCGTGCGCCTCGTCGTAGGCGTCGGCGGCGCTCGGGTCCCCGCGCAAGCGGCGCACCTCGGAGATGACGTACCAGGCCTCCGCGGCGTAGTCGACCCGGTTGGTGTCGAGAAGCGCCACCACCTCCAGCGCACCGCGCTCGGCGTCGTCCCACTCGCCGCGCAGGAGCTGCACGTGCGCTCGATGGACCTGGCACATCGCGTTGAATACCACCGCCGCTGTCAGCGATGCTAGCCACCGTTCGGTCAGCTCGGTCCACCGCGTCATCCGGCGCACGTCGCCGACGTCGTGACAGGCCGCGATCGCATTGCAGTAGAGGGCGGTAGTGAGGAAGGGGTCGAACTGGCCGTTCAGGATGGCCACCATCGCCTCGTCGAGCAGCGCCAGGCCGTCGATGACCTGGCCCGACTTGATCAGGGCGCGACCCTCGCCGTGAAGGCCCGCGGCCACCAGTTCGGGGGTGTCGAAGCGGCGGCCGATGTCCTGCACCCGACGGGCCGCGTCGACCACCGCGGCGGGTTCGCCTCCTGCGAAGAGGCGCAACTCCACCTCGGTGAAGCTGGCCACGTACCCGTGCAGCGCGCACTCCGGGATCCCCGCTGCCAGGCGTCCGGCGTGCCCAAGCCAGCCGGAACCCTGCTGCTCGTCGCCGCGCGCCACGTGATGCATCCCGAGTCTCATTGCGCTCATGGCGGCCTCGACCGGGCGGGAGTCGGCAAGGAAGGCGTCGTACGCGGCAGCACCGAGGCGCAGCGCATCGTCGGTGCGGCCGAGCCACCACACGGCGTCGGCGTGGGCTGCGAGGTCGTCGGCGGACAACTGCTCGGACTCGAGAAGGTCGAATTGCGCGGCGGCGGTGGGCCAATCTCCTGCCGCAGCGGCCCGCCGCGCCTGTGCCAAGGCGTCGCCGTGCGCGTCCATCCGATGCCTCCGTGCGGGTCCCCACACGTTTCCGCCGGTCAGGCGTACCGCTTCGGGCTCATGGTACGTGGTGGCAGGTCCAGGATTCGAGCCTGGGGGAAGCCAAGGCCTCGGCAAGGTGCGAGATTGTCCGGTTTCAGATGGAACACGGCTGCTCCGAGCGCCGCGGTGCAGGTCCGGCTGACCCGAGGGCCGATCAGGAGAACCTAGCAAGCTACGCGAACGGCGTTCTTGCCGGAGCCCTGGAGCTTCCGGATCGTAGTGCTCGCGCTCCAGGCGGGCGGTGACCTCGCGGTCGACGTCCACCGGAGGGTCCTCCACGAACAGGGACGATGGGGCGGCGCACGCGGCCCGGGCCGGCTATTGGCGCCGGCGCGGGAGCTGGGTGGCGGCCAGCCACAAGCCCAGCAGGCCGCCGGCGACCAGGCCGACCAGTGGCCAGGGCTGGTGCCCGGGCTGCTGGGCGGCGATCAGCAAGCCGACGAAGGAGCCGATCGCCGCCAGGCTGAGCACGAGCACGATCCTCATGCCTGCGCACCTCCCTGCCTGTGACGCGGGCTGGCCTAGTATTGCAGTCGTAGATCGTGATCTTCCTGGTTGTTGGGCGGCTTGCCCTGGTCATGGCCGCGTTCGGTGGTGCGCGAGACCGGTGAGGATGTGGTCTAGGCCGTGTCGGAACGCTCGTTCGAAGCGGTCATCGGCGTGCGGCAGTTCGGCCTCGACCATCATCCGGCTCAGATGCGGGTAGCGGCCGCTGCCGATGATCATCTCGCCGTAGTGGGCCTGGGCTGCCAGCCAGGTCGGCATGTCCATGCCTGAGCGGCGTGCCGCCTCCTGCTCGGCGAGCTCCTCGATGACGTGTCCGCGGACGAAGGTCAGCACGGTGCCGACCCGGGCCAGCACTTCGTCGGCGCCTAGGCCCAGCACGTCCACCGTCGCGTAGGCCGCCTCCAACCAGGCCAGGCTGTTGGGTCCGAGCGCCGGTCGGGTTGCGGGCAGCATCGCCAGCCACGGGTGGCGCAACACCATGGCACGGGTTTCGTAGGCAATGGCTTGCAGGTCCGCCCGCCAGTTGCCGGTCGCTGCCGGCGGCTGGCATTCCTCCATGACGCGGTCGATCATCAGGTCGAACAGCTCGTCCTTGTTGGCGATGTAGCGGTACAGCGACGTCGTACCGGCGCCCAGTTCGCGGGCGACCCGACGCAACGACACCGCCTCGATCCCTTCGGCGTCGGCGAGGCGCACGCCCGCGGCCGCGATGTCTGCCCGGCTGTGGGCCGGGCGTGGTCCGCGGGCGGCGCGTTCGGGCCGCAGCCAGATCGGCGGCCGCACGGCGCCGTCGGGCGATGGGTCGCCAACCGGTCCCACCGACCACCCCCAATGCCGTATTGCGAACAGTGTACGCGGTAAGCTACCATACGGTTTCTGCGAACGCTGTGCCCGGGTAGTAGCGGAGGCGAAGCCCGGCAAGGAGAACCCCATGAGTGCCTACCGCAGAGGCTCGGTCAGCTCTGCTGACGGGACCATCATCGGGTACCGCCAGCTGGGCAGCGGCCCCGCCGTGCTCGTCCTGCACGGCGGCATGCAGACCTCCCAGCACATGCTGAAGCTTGCCAGCACCCTGTCGGCCGCGTTCACCGTCTATGTGCCCGACCGCCGTGGACGCGGGCTGAGCGGGGGCCACGGTGACGACGTCGGCGTCATGCGGGAGGTCGAAGACCTGCAGGCGCTGGTCACCGTGACCGGAGCGTCGCGGGCCTTCGGCCTGAGCTCAGGCGCGCTCGTCGTGCTGCGGACGGCCCTTGTCAGCCCTACGCTTGAGCGGGTCGCCCTGTACGAGCCGCCCCTGTCGGTCGACGGCTCGGCCCCGACCGACTGGGGGCCACGCTTCGACCGCGAAATCGCCGCCGGCAAGCCCGCTTCCGCGCTGGTCACGGCGCTGAAAGGCACCCGGACCGAACCGGTGCTCGGCAGACTCCCACGATTGGTGCTCGTGCCGCTCCTGGCGATCAGCGCGCGCCTGCAGGGCGATGTGGCCGAAGATGACGTACCAATCGCGGCGCTGATCCCCACCCAACGCTTCGACCTCCAGGTCGTACGGGAGATGGCCGAAACGGCAAAGGACTATGCGGCGCTTGATGCGCAGGTGCTGCTCCTTGGCGGTACCAAGAGCCCGGCATATTTGCGCGTTGCGCTGGATGAGCTTTCCGCCGTGCTCCCACACGCGCGCCGTATCACCTTCTCGGGCCTGGGACACTCAGGCGCAGAGGACGGCGCGGGCCCCCAGCGCGTGGGCGAGGCCTTGTGCGACTTCTTCGGGGCGGCGAACGGCTGACCGGTAGGTGAGCGCTAGGGTCGTGCTGCGGCTCTCGTGGTTGGAGGGCTGCTGGTGGGCCCGGGGTAGGGGTGGTTGGTTAGGACGAGTTGAGACGCCGGCGGG
>JASLIH010000458.1 GCA_030152105.1 Actinomycetes bacterium | reverse complement strand
TCCTGGGCGTGATCGCCTACCACGTGCTCGGCCGGTCCCAGCTGCCGGCCTGGCTGCGGGCGGCCGTGGTCGGCGGCGGCCTGGTCGCCTACCTGGTCATCCTCGGGATCGGAGCCCTGCTCGGCGGGATCGCCTGAGCGGTCGCCCCGCCCGACGGCAAGGGTTGCTCAGCCGGGAACCGGCGCTGGCGCCGGTTCGGTGCGGGTGCGGCCGTAGAGGGTGGTGCGCTGCTCCAGGCGGCGGCCGAGGGGCTCGACGATAGCCCGGAACTCGGCCTCCTCCATGAGCTGGCCGTGGGCGGCCCCGGCGGCGCGGCTGATGTTCTCGTCCATCAGCGTGCCGCCGAGGTCGTTGACCCCGGCCAGCAGGGCCTGGCGGACCCCGTCGGCGCCCATCTTGACCCACGACACCTGGATGTTGTCGATCAGCCCCCGGTAGGCGATCCGGGCCACGGCGTGGATCAGCACCGCCTCGCGGAAGGTGGGGCCGGGCCGGGACTGGCGCTTGCGGTACATGGGGGCGGCCATGTGCACGAACGGCAGGGGCACGAACTCGGTGAACCCGCCCGTCTCGGCCTGGAGGTCCCGGGTCCGCAGCAGATGCCGGGCCCAGTGCCGTGGCGACTCGACGTGGCCGAACATGATGGTGATGTTGGAGCGCAGCCCGACCGAGTGGGCCACCCGGTGGACCTCCAGCCACTCCTCGGTGGTCACCTTGTCGGGGCAGATGACCGCCCGGACCTCGTCGTCGAGGATCTCGGCGGCGGTGCCGGGCAGGCTGGCCAGACCGGCCGCCTTGAGCCGCAGCAGGTAGTCGCGGAGCGGCTCGCCCAGGCGCCGGGCGCCCTCGTGGACCTCGAGGGCGGTGAAGCCGTGGATGTGCATCCCGGGCACGGCCTCGTGCACGGCCTCGGCCACGTGCAGGTAGTAGTCGCCGTCGAAGCTGGGGTGGATGCCGCCTTGAAGGGTGACCTCGGTGGCCCCCCGCTCGTCGGCCTCGACCACCCGCCGGGCCACCTCGTCCAGGCCGAGCAGGTACGGCGCGCCGCGCAGGTTGAGGCTGGCCGGGCCTTTGGAGAAGGCGCAGAACCGGCAGCGGAAGGTGCAGACGTTGGTGTAGTTGATGTTGCGGTTGCGGACGAAGGTGACCACGTCGCCGGCGGCCTGGCGGCGCAGGTCGTCGGCGATCTCGGCCACCGCCGTGACCTCCGGCCCCCTGGCCGCGAACAGGGCGACCAGCTCCTCCTCTCCGGGCAGCTGCCCGGCCGCGACCCCGGCCAGCACCTCCCCCACCCGGCCCCCGGCCCGGGTGCTCGGGAACCTGACCGGGTCGATGGTGGGCCCGGGCGGCCCATGGTCAGTCCCCCGGTGGATCAGCACGGGCGGGGGCTCGGGGTCGCCGGCGGCCCAGCGGTCGTCGCGGGCCAGGGACTCGGCGTCGGAGCGGTCCAGGACCGGGAAGCGGAGGTCGGGGTCGAGCCAGCGCCCGGGGTCGGCGGCGAACTCGGGGTAGATGGTGAGCCGCGGGGCCAGCGTCATCCCGGCGGCCTCGGTCACCGCCCCCAGACGCTCCAGGGCCGGCCAGGGCGCCTCGGGGTTGACGTGGTCGGCGGTGACCGGCGAGACCCCGCCCCAGTCGTCGATCCCCGCCTCCAGCAGGACCCCGAAGTCCTCGGTCAGGTTGGGCGGGGCCTGGAGGTGGATGCCCGGGTCGAGCAGCACCCGGGCGGCCGCGATCGTCCACAGGTAGTCGTCCTGGGCCGGCGGGGCGGCGGCGGCCATGGCCGTGCCCGGCTTGGGGCGGAAGTTCTGGACGATCACCTCCTGGACATGCCCGTGGCGGCGGTGGGCGGCCCCGATGGCGGCCAGCGCCTCCAGCCGCTCGGCCCGGGTCTCGCCGATCCCGACCAGGATCCCGGTGGTGAACGCGATGGCCAGCTCCCCGGCCGCCTCAAGGGTGGCCAGCCGGCGGGCCGGCAGCTTGGTCTGGCAGCGGGCGTGGGGGCCGCCCGGCTCACCCAGCCGCTCCGACAGCGACTCCAGCATCATCCCCTGGCTGGCCGAGACCCGGCGCAGCGCGGCCAGCTCGCCACCGAGCAGGGCCCCGGCGTTGGCGTGGGGCAGCAGGCCCGTCTCGGTCAGGACCAGCCGGCAGCTCTCGGCCAGGTAGTCGACGGTCGAGCCCTGCCCGAGCCCGGCCAGCGCCTCGCGGGCCACCGGGTAGCGCTCCTCGGGCCGCTCTCCCAGGGTGAACAGCGCCTCGTGGCAGCCGGCGGCCGCCCCGGCCCTGGCGATCTCCAGCACCTGCTCGGGCCCCAGGTAGGGCGAGGCCCCGAGCCGGGCCGGCGGCTTGGCGAAGGTGCAGTAGCCGCAGTGGTCGCGGCAGAGCATGGTCAGGGGGACGAACACCTTGGGCGAGTAGGTGACCCTGGTCCCGTGGCGGTGGTCGCGGATGCGGCGGGCCTCGCCCAGCAGCTCGTCCAGCGGGGTGCCCGGGGAAATCTCCATGCAGGGCAGGTTCGACCGGGCACTTCAAAAAGTCAAGTAAAACCTTCTCATGGGTGGTACGGTCGAGCCGTGCCGAAGCTCTACCCGTTGCCTGGGCCGGTGGCCCGCTCGCTCGAGGTCGTCGGCGACCGGTGGACCCTGCTGGTGGTCCGCGAGCTGCTGCTCGGGGGCCGGCGCTGGGCCGAGCTGGAGCGGGCCCTGCCCGGGATCCCGTCCAACCTGCTGGCCGAGCGGCTGCGCCTGCTCGAGGAGGAGGGCGTGGTCGAGCGGGCCACCGGGGGTCGCGTCTACCACCTCACCGACAAGGGCCGCGACCTGGCCCCCGTCCTGGCCAGCCTGGCCGTCTGGGGCACCCGCCACTGCGGCGAGCCCTCCTCGGCCATGGCCACCCACGCCGGCTGCGGCGGCCGGGTCCTGATGCGCTCCAGCTGCGCCCGCTGCGGCGAACCCGTCCCACCCGAGGCCCTCGACGTCCGCGGCCTCCGCTGACCGCTGCCACCGGCGAGGGCCCTGCGTCGTGTACTAGCAGGATGACGACGAGAGGGAAGCCAGGCTCGTGGCCGACACCCAGGGGTTCGAGGAGTTCTACACCGCCACCGTCGGGCGGCTGCTCGGCCAGCTCTTCCCGGTGACCGGCGACCTCCACGAGGCCGAGGAGATCGTCCAGGAGGCCTTCGCCCGCGCCTCGACCCGGTGGGCGCGGCTGCGCGACTACGACGTCCCCGAGGCGTGGGTGCGGCGGGTGGCCATGAACCTGGCCGCCGACCGCGGCCGCCGCCTCCAGCGCCAGGC
>JASLIH010000438.1 GCA_030152105.1 Actinomycetes bacterium | reverse complement strand
CCACGCTCAGCGAGCTGGTCTCGCGCCTGCCCGGCGAGCGGGTGCGGGCCAGCCCAGAGCTGGCCGTCGTGGCCGCCCTCAGCCGGCTCGCCCTCGGCGAGCTCGAGGAGGCCGACGCCTGGCTGGGCGTGGCCGCGGCCGCCGAGCCGCCGTTCGCCGGGCCGGCCACCGGCTCGGGAGCGGCGATGCACCTGGCCCGGCTGTACCGGGCCCGGCTGGCCGGCGAGGTCGCCGAGGCCGGGCCGGCGGCCAGAGAGCTGCTGGCGCCCGACGGCGCCCTGACCATGGAACGGGGCGGCGCCGACGACGACCAGCGGACGCTCGCCCACGCCCTGCTCGGCGCGACCCAGCTGTGGAGCGGCCAGCTGGAGGAGGCCGCGGCCAACCTGGAGCGGGCCCGGGCCGACGCCGACCGGACCGGCCGCCAGGTCATCAGGGTGGCCGCTGTCGCCAACCTGGCCCTGCTCGAGGCGGTCCGGGGGCGCCTCGACCAGGCTGGCGAGCTGGCCCGGCTGGCCAGCGAGCGGGCCAGGGGGGTCGCCTGGTCGGCCAGCCCCCAGCTGGCCTGCGCCCAGCTGGCCACCGCCGTGTGCGCCTACCACCGCGACGACCTGCCCGCCGCCTGGGCCGCCCTCGACCTGGCAACCCGGGCCGCCCTCCCCGGCGACCGCCCGCTGCGGCTGGCCGCGGCCGTCCTGGGCGGCTGGATGGCCGCGGCGTCAGGCGGCGACCAGGCCAGTGCCGCCCTGCGCCACCTCGATGTCGCCATCGCCGCCATCGGCGGCCGGCCCCCCCGGCTGCTGGCCGCCGCGGCCAGGGCGGCCAGGGCCAGGCTGCTGGCCACGGCCGGCGACGACGAGGCGGCCCTGGCCGCCCTCGGCCCCGGCGACCGGCCGCGGCCGGCGGTGGAGACGGTCGTGCTGGGCCGGCTCCAGCTCGCCAAGGGCGACCCCATGGCGGCCGTGCGCACACTGGCCCCGCTGCTGGCCAGCGAGCCGGGCGGGGGAGCGCTCGCGCCGTCGCTGGCGATCGAGGCCAACCTGGTCGCGGCCGTGGCCAACCGGGAGCTGGCCGACCACGCCGCCGCCGTCGGCGCGCTACGGCGGGCCCTCGACCTGGCCGCGCCCGAGGGCTACCGCCGTGCCTTCGTCGAGGGTGGAGCACCGGTGCGCCAGCTGCTGGCCGACCACCTGCACTGGGACAACACCCACCACCCGCTGGTCGGCGCGCTGCTGGAGCGGCTCAGGTCGGCCGAGCCCGCCGGCCCGGCGGCGTTGGTGGTGCCGCTCAGCGAGCGCGAGCAGGTGGTGCTGCGGTATCTCTCCAGCCGGCTGTCGGCCGGTGAGATCGCCGACGAGCTCTACGTCTCCCTCAACACCGTCAAGACCCACATCAAGAGCATCTACCGCAAGCTCGACACCAACCGTCGCTGGGACGCCGTCAAGCGCGCCCGTCAGCTCCAGCTGCTCTGATCAGATGGCTGGCCGCTCCCGGTCGAGCTGGCGCCCGAGCCCGCGCAGGTCGAAGGCGGCGAACAGCTCGGTGAAGCCGTAGAAGATGGCGTAGATGCCGACCAGGTTGACGAACACGACCAGGGCGCGGCCCGGGTACCCGGCGGCCCACATGCCGAGCAGCAGCTCCAGGATCCCCAGGATGAGTCCCACCCACCAGTAGGGACGGCCGTGGTTGGTGAAGGCGCCGACGATGTCGACGATGCCCTTGAAGACCAGGAACCAGGCCAGCACGACCGAGATGACCACCAGCGTCCGGCCCGGCCAGACGAAGGCGATGATCCCGGCGATGATCGAGATGGCCCCGCCGACCAGGTAGAGCCATCGCCAGCTCTCGACCCGGCCAGAGGCCAGGATCTGGTTGATGCCGGTCATGATGAAGGTGACCCCGGCGAAGATGGCCAGGGCGAGCAGGCTGCCCACGTTGTAGGACAGCACAAACATCCCGAACAGGATCCAGAGCACTCCGAGGATCAGGAACAGCCACCAGGCCCGGGTCACCCCGCGGATGGCGTCGCTGGACCCGAGGCCGGCCATGCGGTCGGACATCGGCAGGTCGCTCATGGGATCTCCTTTCAGAACAGGACGGCGATGCCGTCACCAACAAGCTTGAATCCGAATACCACGAATAGCACGGCCATGACGGCGGCGTTGTGGTCGGCGGCCCACGTCTTCCAGGTGTCGAGGGTCCTGGCCGCGTGCTGCCCGCCGACAAGATAGACGATCAGCGGAGCAAGCACACCTATGGAGCCAATCACGACGAACACGGCAGGGTGACCGCCTGCTCCCCGCCGGGAACCACGCCACCCCGAGGACCTCACCGACAGCCGCGCCCATGGCACCTCCTTCCTACGCTCGACGACCCAACGATGCCCGCCACGGGGGTGACCCGTCGTCACCCTTGACGGGTGAATCACCCCGTTCGGGTGAAGCCTTGTCACCCCGGGTGGCGCCACCATCGGAGGCAGCCGCTTGGGGCCGGTCGAGGAGGGCGCGCGTGTCTCGTGAAGGAGCCAGCTACGAGATCCGCGTCAAGGGACGCCTGAGCGACTCGCTGATGGCCGCCTTCGAGGGCATGCGGGCGTCGGTGGAACCGGTGGAGACGGTGATCCACGGCCCGGTCCTGGACCAGGCGGCCCTGTACGGGCTCCTCGACCGCATCCAGGCCCTCGGCCTGGAGCTGGTCGAGGTCCGGCGGCTCCCGGACCCGCCGGAGGAGGAAGAGCAAGCCTGACCCTTCCCGTTGGCCTGTCACCGGGCCGGCCGCCACGGGACACGGCGTCACTCCACTGGGGCCTGGGCCTCGACAGGGGCGTCGACCGGCCGGCGGCCCAGGAACTCGATCAGGGCAAGCACCACCAGCAGGGCCAGGGTGAGGCCGAGCACGACCTTGCCGGGTGGCCAGCAGCCGGGTCAGGCCCCGCTCGGCCAGGGCGTCGACCACCTGGTTGGTCACGCCGGGCACGTCAAGGTAGGTGAGCACCTGGGCGGTCACCTGGTCGGCGATGGCCTGCTGGATGGCCGGGTCGCTGGCCAGCGGGGCCACCGTGGTCACGTACCGGTCGGTGTTGGTGACCTGGTTGCGGTCCAGACGGCCACCACCGACAGCGGGGCGAGCACGCAGCCGAGCACGATCAGCAGGCTGGCCACGATGGTGCGCCACCGCTGGCGCCCGCCGGGCCGGGGGCCGGCCGCCTGTCCCTGGGCGGGCAGGGCCGTGTTCTCGGCCCGCAACCGCTCCGGTTCGGCACGCTCGTCGCCGGTGAGGGCGGGATCGTCCGACGCCATGACATCACCTCGATCGCTGGCGGACCCCGGCAGGCTCTCGCACGGCCGGGCGAGATACATCACCCTCCGAGGGTGATGTCCGCCGACTCTCGCTCCAGGCGGCGGCGCTCCACCAGGGTGGCGTTGAGCTCGGCCGCGGCCACGGCCAGGCGGGCGAACAGGAACAGCGACACCAGCAGGACCAGGGCCACCCCGAGCGACCCGTAGAGGGTCGACGCCCTGGCCGCCCGGGGCGCGAACCACAGGCTGACGGCGACGGAGAACCCCTGGAACCCGGCCCCGAACAGCAGCGCCCCCGGGACCAGGGAGGTCCAGGGGACGCTCGGGGGCCGTGGCATCGCCAACGACAGGGCCAGCCAGAGCACGGCCAGCACCACCACCTGGACCGCGGCGCTGAGCAGGATCACCGTGAGCTCGGTGGCCAGCCCCTTGGCGTCGGCCCGGGCCTGCTCGGCCAGGGTCGAGGTGGTGGCGACCACCGCCACCCCGGCGATCAGCCCGAGCACCAGCCGGGCGCTGGCCCGCGACCGGGACGGGGCCATCCGCCAGGCCAGCAGGTGCACCCAGCGCAGCACCTCCAGCACGGCCGCGGCGGCCACCAGCGTGGCCACCCCGCCGAGGATCAGGGCCAGCCAGCGGGCCCGCTCGGAGCTGGTGCTGGCGTCGGCCACCGAGGCCACCACCAGGTCGGCGAGCTCGTCCCCGGGGCGGGCCGAGCCCTTGCCGGCGGACGCCTGGGCGGCGAAGCCGAGCCCGGCCACGAGCACGTAAATGAGGGGGATCACCATGGCGAACAGCCGGAAGGCCAGGGAGGCGGCCAGGATCCCGACGGCCACCGGGCGCTCGCGCCGGACCACCCCGACCATGGTGTCCACCACCACACTCCGCGTCCGGGCCCGCTCCAGCCGGGCCTGGCCGTCGGCCAGCATCGTCTCCAGCTGCTCGCGCCGCCGCCGGATCCGGGATGGTCGCTGGCCCGTCATGGCCGGCTCAGACCGCGGACAGGGCCAGCGAGACCGCGAACCCGGTGACCACCAGGGAGCCGGTGAGCACGCCCTCGACGGCGTAGGCCTGGGGCAGCAGCGTGTCGGCCAGCATGGCCAGCAGGGCCCCGGCGGCGAACGCCTGGACCAGGGCGCCGGTGCGGCCGCTGGCCGGGCCGAGCATCCCGTAGCCGGCGGCCGCGGCCGTGCCCGACACCAGGACCACCACCGACCACATGGCCACCACCTGGTTCCTCGGCCAGCCGGCCTGCCTGAGGCCGCTGGAGGACGACATGCCCTCGGGCAGGTTGGACAGCGCGACCGCGGCCAGCAGGGACACGCTCACCCCGCCCTGGAGGACGGTGAGGCCGAGCACGAACGACTCGGGGATGCCGTCAAGGACCGAGCCGAGCACGATGGCCAGGGGCGACCCCTCGGCCTGGGCCCCGGTGGCGTCCTTGCGGTCGCCGCCACCGCGCCGCTCCAGCAGCCAGTCGCCGACGGTGAAGACGGCCGCGCCACCCAGGACCATCGCCGCCACCCAGGCGACGGCCTGGTACTTGAGGGCCTCGTCGATCAGCTCGAAGGACACCGAGCCGATCAGCAGGCCGGTCCCGAGCGCCATCACGACCGCGATGACCCCTCGGGTCGGGGACAGCAGGTAGGCGATGAGCGCGCCGATCAGCAGCGCGGACGCCCCGAGCGCTCCCCAGCCGAATGCCTCTGCCACCTCTCACCCAGCACGACCGCTGGCCCGGGCGCGAGTCGCGCGGTCGGCCACGGCGGCGACCATGGCCGCGGTGCCGGCCCCGGTGACCGAGCCGATGACCACGTCGCCGGGGTAGTGGACGCCGGTGTGGACCCGGGAGTAGGCGACAGCCACGGCCAGCAGCCGGATCGGCACGGCCAGGACCGGCAGGTGGCGCCCGACGGCGTAGGCGAAGGCGAAGGCCGAGGCGGAATGCCCTGAGGGGAACGACGCCGAGCGGGGCATGGGCACGTGGCGGCCCTCGAACAGGGCCGGCTGGGCCCGGTCGGGGCGCCCCCGGCGGGCGATCGGCTTGACCCCCAGGTTGACCGTTGCCGAGGTGACCGCGATGGCCACCACCCCCTCCAGGGCCGCCTGGCGGCCGCGCCGGCCCCCGGCCACGGCGATCACGGCCGCGATGGCCAGCCACAGGCGGGACTTGTCGGCCGCGCCCGACAGCCGGCGCACCGGGCCGTCCAGAGCCCCGGTGGGGGTCCGGGCCACGGCCTCGTAGACGGCCCGGTCGACCGCCCCCAGCTCCCGCAGCCCCTCGGCCAGGCCGAGGTTGGCCGGGCCCCGGCGCCGGGCCGGGACCCGCCTGGCCAGGGCGTCGGCGACGGTTTCGTCGGGGCCCGGGGTCGTCACCCCCGGCTGCCCTGGCCTAGACGTCGGCGTTCTCCATGGTCTCGTTCCAGCTGCCGGAGCGGGCGGCCCCGTTCAGCCGGGCCCGGTGGTGGAAGGCTCGCTGGGCCGCCGGGCCGTTGGCCGCCTCGCCCTTCCAGGCCTTGAGCGCCGGGGCCTGGAGGGCCCGGCCGTAGGAGAAGCTCAGCTGCCAGGGGGCGTTCCCGAGCCGGTTCATGGCGTTCAGGTGGGCGGTCGCCGCCTCGTCGCTCTGGCCCCCGGAGAGGAACACGATCCCAGGCACCGAGGCCGGCACGTGGTCGCGCAGGCAGGCCACGGTGGCCTCGGCGACCTGGGTGACGCCGGCCTGGGCGGGGGAGTCGCTGCCGGAGATGACCATGTTCGGCTTGAGCAGCATGCCGTCCAGCCGCACCCGGTGGCGGTGCAGGGCGGCGAAGACCGCGGCCAGGGTGTCGCGGGTGACCTGGTCGCAGCGCTCGATCGAGTGGTCGCCGTCCATCAGCACCTCGGGCTCGACGATCGGGACCAGCCCGGCCTCCTGGGAGAGGGCGGCGAAGCGGGCCAGGGCCTCGGCGTTGGCCCGGATGCAGCCCGAGGTGGGGATGCCGTCGCCGATGGTGATGACGGCCCGCCACTTGGTGAACCTGGCCCCCAGGTCCCGGTACTCGGCCAGCCGGCCGGCCAGGCCGTCCAGTCCCTCGGTGACCTTCTCGCCGGGGAAGCCGGCCAGCCCGGTGGTGCCGGCGTCGACCTTGATCCCACAGATGATGCCCTGGCCGGACAGGACCTCGGCCATTGGGGTCCCGTCGGCCGCCTGCTGGCGCAGGGTCTCGTCGTAGAGGATGACGCCCGAGATGAACTCGGCCGCCCCCTCGGTCCTGAACAGCAGCTCCCGGTAGGCGCGCCGCTGCTCGGTGGTGCTGTCGACCTGGATCGACCTGAAGCGCTTCTCGATGGTGCCGCTGCTCTCGTCGGCGGCCAGGATGCCCTTGCCCGGGGCGACCAGCGCCGTCGCCGTGGCCGCCAGCTCGTCTGCCGTCATCTGGACCTCCCATGGATCCGGGGGCCTCTACAGTATCCGGGTTAGGCCTGCGTAGGCAGGGTGGCGCAGGCGGCCTGACTCCCAGCCAAGGAAGCTGACCTCGACGGCCAGCTCGGGGCGGACGAACACCGGCGCCGGGCCGCCGGCACCAGGCCGTGGTCGACCCGGCCACAGAACACCAGCCCGCCCGGCCGTCCCGGGTCGGGGAGGCCGACGAGCAGGGACCTGACCTGGTCGTGGTCGGGGACGAACCCGCCGACCAGGAACGTCTCGCGCTGGTAGTGCTTGGTCTTGAGCCAGTTGCGGGTCCGCCGGCCTGGGAGGTAGGTGCTCTGGAGCCGCTTGGCCACCACCCCCTCCAGGCCCTGCTCGCGGGTTGCGGCCAGCAGGGCGGTGCCGGCCCCGGCGAACGTCGAAGACCAGGAAGGTGACGGCGGCCCCGCGGCGCCGGCCGCCGCGGCCGGCCATCCGCTGCTGCAGGGCGCCGAAGCTGGGCCGGCCGTCGGCGTCGACGGCCACCACCTCTCGGTCGAGCACCGCGGCACGCTCGCCGATGGCCCGGCCCAGCCCGGCCAGCTCCGGGAACCAGCCGGCCATGTCGACCCCGTTGCGGCTGCGCAGGGCCAGCTCGCCCCCGACCAGGTGGGCGAGCGCCCGGTAGCCGTCCCACTTGGGCTCGAACGCCCAGTTCCGCTGGTCGGCCGGCAGCTCCCGGGCCGTCGTCGGGTGCATCGGCCGCAGCCCCGCCGGCGGCGGCAACGGGCCGGCCGTGGCCCCCGATCCCCCCCGAACCCGCATACATGGGTGATCGGCGCGCCCAGGTCACGCCCTGAGCGGCGAGCGCCCGACCGGATCAGGTGTGCGACCCGGCCCCCACGATAGCCGGCAGCTCGCTCAGGTCGGCACCCTGGCGACCTCGTAGCCCTCGTCGGCCAGGGCGGAGGCGATGGCGGCCTGGTCGAGGGCCGTCTCGTCGTAGGTGACCCGGACGGTGCGGGTGGCGACGTCGACCGCGGCCGCCC
>JASLIH010000417.1 GCA_030152105.1 Actinomycetes bacterium | reverse complement strand
CGGTGGCTGGGACCGGTAAGAGCAAGCTGGAGCTGGCCAAGCAGGCTGCTCGAAACTCGCTGTCGCAGTTCGCCAGCGGCGATCAGGTGGGTCTGTGGATGTTCTCGACCCAGCTTGACGGCGCGACTGACTACCGCGAGTTGGTACCGGTCGGGCCGATGGATGCCCAGCGCCGAGCTCAGCTCAGCGAGCGCATCGACGGCCTCCAGCCCAGCGGCGGGACTGGCCTCTACGACACCAGTCTGGCCGCCTACGAGTTCGTCAAGGGCCGCGCGTCACCGGACGACATCAACGCGGTGGTGCTGCTCACCGATGGGCGCAACGAGGACGACGACGGCATCTCGGTGGACAACCTTCTCAGCCAGGTTCGCACCGAGGAGGGAGCTCAGTCGGTGCGGCTCTTCACGATCGGGTATGGCGAGGACGCCGATCTCGACACGCTGCGGCGGATATCCGAGACGACCAACGCCGCCGCCTACGACTCCTCCGACCCCACCAGCATCGACCAGGTCTTCACCGCGGTCGTTTCCAACTTCTGACCGTGGCCCTGAAGCAAGAGCTGACTGAGCCCTGGGGGCTGCTGCTGGGAGCCACCGCCGCCGGCACCGCGTGGGCGGTCGGCTTGCCGGTGGCAGCGGCTGGGGCTGTCGGGGCGGTGGTGTGGGTGACCAAGGCAGTAACCGCGGCCCTGGAGCGGCGGCGCCCCTCCCAGCTCGGGTACCAGGGGACACTGGCGGTCGACGCCCGTTCGGCCGAGAGCGCCTGGTTGCAGCGGTCGGACCAGGCGGCGGCCGGCTTCGCTGAGCTGGCCGGCTCGATGAGCACAGGGCCGCTGGCCCAGCGGGTCGCGATGATGCAGCCCGAGGTCGACGACACCGTGCAGGCCCTTCATCGTCTCGCGGGCCAGGCGACCGCCGCCGGCCGGGCACTAGCGCGCATCGACGACACGGCCCTCGCCGCCGACGCGGAACGACTCCTTGCGGCCAGGGCGACCGCCTCGGGCGATATCGCGGTTCAGCTCGACCGCTCGCTCGCCTCGGTCCGTGCCCAGCAGGAGATCCACGACCGGCTGGTGGTGGCCCGCAACGGCGTCCTGGCCCGGCTCGAGTCGGGTACGCTCGGCTTGGAGAGCCTGGTCGCCCGGGTGATCGAGCTGTCGGCCATGGCCGTCGGCGGCCCGGCCGGCGAGCTCAGCGCGGTCGACCAGCTCGGCGACGAGCTGGAAGGCATCCGTCAGGGCCTGGCCGAGACCGAGGAGATCTCGCGCCAGGCGCTCAGCGCCTACCAGCGGAACGATCCAGCGTAGGAGGTCAGCATGGGCAGGCTGCTCCGGAGGGCGTGGCGCTATCTGGTGGCGATGCTCTCGGGCAAGCTCGACGAGGTGTCCGACCCGAAGGTGCAGATCGAGCAGGCGATCGAGCAGGCAAGACAGCAGCACGCCCTGCTCTCCCAGCAGGCCGCCGCGGTGATCGGCAACGAGCGCGAGCTGCAGCTCAAGCTCACGCGGGCGGTCTCCGACACCGAGAAGCTGCAGGCCAACGCCCGTCAGGCCCTGCTGCTGGCCGAGCAGGCGCGCGATGCCGGCGACCAGACCAAGGCCGCGTCCTACGAGGACTCCGCCCGCGCGTTCGCCACCAAGCTGGTCAGCGCCGAGGCGTCCATGAGGGACCTGCACGCCATGGCCGAGCGCGCCGCCCAGGCGTCCGCGCAGGCGCGCGACGCGGTCGAGACCAACGCCCTTGCCTTGCAAAAGCAGCTCGCCGAGCGGACCAAGCTGCTGTCCCAGCTCGACCAGGCCAAGATGCAAGAGCAGCTCAACCGGGCGATGGAGGGCATGACCGAGCTGGCCGCTCCAAGGGACACCCCCAGCCTCGAGGAGGTCCGCGACAAGATCGAGGGCCGCTACGCCCGAGCTCTCGGCGAGGCCGAGCTGCAGTCCACCTCGGTCGAGGCCCGCATGCTCCAGGTCGAGCGCGCCTCCATCGATGCCGAAGGGGCCGCCCGCCTCGAGTCGATCCGGGAAGGGCTCGGCCTGCCCAGCCCGTCCGCCCCCCCTGCGGTCGAACCCTCGAAGAAGGCGCCGACCGACGGGTCCTGAGCTAGGGCGCGCTCTCGACCCACAGCCGCGGTCTGACCCGCAGAACATCGTCGCCGGCCGGAACGCGCCCGGCAGACTGCGCATCTAGCGCTCGAGCTCTTCTCGACTCAGCCGTCGGCTCCAGGAGCCTGCAGGTCCCAGATTCGGAACGTCTCCGCCGCCCGGACAGCCAGGTCCGGAAGGAGGAGATCCGTCTGGGTCTCCGGCAGGCCAACCTCGGGCCAGGAACAGATCAGGGACAGCAGTCCGTCGACAGGAAGTGGCATCAGCCAGTAGGTGGCTTCCAGCCGGTAGCGGTCCTCGGTCGCCGAACTGGTCGACCCGTAGGCATCTAGCCACTGCGTCTGACCGGCCGGTGTGGCGACTCCGAGTCGGAGCCGGTCGCCCCGGTCGAAGCTGGGGAGATAGCGCCGTTCGATCATGGCCTGCTTCAGCGCGTGGTGGCGGTCGGCCGCGGCAGGGCCGTCTCGCTGCGCTTCGGTCCCGCTGTCGTACTGGGCCGCGGCCTCGTCCAGCTGCTGGGCTGTTTCCGCGGCCCGTCGTTGGGCCGTTGCCGCATGCTCTCGTCGGCCGGCGGCTTGGGCGTGGATCTCGCGGGCCAGGACGACCGTGTCAAGGGCCAGCCCGCTGGGGAACGCCGTGATCCGTCGAATGGCGGCGACGACATCGTCGCTCCGGCCGAGCACAAGACCGCTGTGGACGACGACCCCGAGGAGCTCCTCGTCAGGCCCCAAAGCATCCTCCTAGATCACGCGACCAGCCCGCGACGTGCTCGGAGCTGGAGTCATCGAGGCGCCAGCGTAGCCGAAGTTCGCCCCCGAACCGGCCTTGTCAAGGCGACGGTAGCTTTCAGGGTTACCTGGGTAAGGCCAGATCGAGCGCCATGCGATGAGCGGCTTCCGAGAGGAGACGACGGTGCCTGAAGGCGAACCTTGTCCGTACTGCGCCCACCTCGCACCCAATCCCGAGGAGCTCCGTCAACACCTGCTCCACCTGCACCCCGAGGTTGAGCCGGAGCCGGACTGGTGGGACCGCGACGCCGTGGCGCCGCCGGTGCTCTGGTAACAACCTC
>JASLIH010000401.1 GCA_030152105.1 Actinomycetes bacterium | reverse complement strand
GACGGGCTGCACGTGAGAAGACACTACCGAGCCCAGCTTTCTCGGTCAGGCGACCGTGTTGATGCGGGGTGGGCTAGTCGGAAGCGCTGATGGTCCTCATCACCATCGGCGCGAACGGCCGGCGGCTTTACCGAGGCCCCCTGACCTGGGCCCGCTTGCTACAATCCGGCCGCCCAGCCGAACGACCGACCGGGGGCCCAGGCTCGAGGCCCCGGACCCCGACAGGAGCGCAACGCAGCCCATGCACCTCGCCGTCGCCCGCCGCCTGCCCCGCCTCCTCCCGCTGGCTATCGCCGTCGCCCTCCTCGGGGCCGGGCTGGTCGTCGCCGCCGGGGACCCGGCCGCCGCCCAGGCCGCCCCGACCAAGGTCACCATCAAGGGGACGGCGGAGAACAAGTGGGACCCGCCCGACGCCACCGTGAAGCCCGGCGGGACGGTCACCTTCGAGGTCGCCGGTGGGGCCACCCACCCGGTGGTCTCCGGCGACGGGTCGAACCCGGCCGGCGACGGCCGCTTCGACGACTCCGGCTGCGGGCTGGCGCACATGACCAAGGTGGGCGACTCCTGCCAGGTCAAGTTCCCCAAGGCCGGCACCTATCCCTTCTTCTGCCAGGTCCACGTCAGCCTCGGCATGAAGGGCGTGATCACGGTCGGCGCCTCGGCCGGCGGCGCGACCACCACCACGGCCCCCGCCGCGGCCGGCGGCTCGGTGGTCGAGCCCCCGAGCGCGGCCGCCCCGCCGTCGTCGGGCCGCCCGGCCATCTACTGGGCCGGCTGGGGCCTGTTCGCCCTCGGGGCGCTGCTCGCCCTCGGCCTGATCGCGCTCTACGTGCGCTTCTGGCCCGGGTTCACCCGCCCCAAGTCCTGACCCGCCCCGCCTCCGAACCGGGCGCGCTGGCGTAGCCTGGGAGCTGCGCCCGCCTCGATCCTGGAGCAGCCGTGGTCTCGACCGCCCTTCCCACCGACGTCCCCGAGCTCGTCGACTGGCAGCTCGCCGCCCGCGTCGGCCGCCGGGTGGCCGGCGGGTCCGAGCTGCCCGCCCGGGCCGCCTGGTCGCGCCAGTTCACCGAGCTCTCGACCATCGCCGACCGGGCTGTGGCCGAGTTCACCGGCCTCGGGGGGGAGCTGCCGCCGCCGGTCGCCGAGCCGCTCGACCGTGGCGAGTGGGTCGAGGCCAACCTGGCCACCCTCCGCCGGATCCTGCGCCCCTTGGCCGAGAAGGTGGCCGAGCGCAAGGCCTGGAAGGCCAGCGGCCCGGTGCCGACGGCCATGCGCACCAGCACCAGGGCGATCGCCGGAGCCCAGGCCGGCACCCTGCTCGGCTACGTCGGCCAGCGGGTGCTGGGCCAGTACGACCTGCCCCTGCCCGGCCCCGACCAGGGCGCGTCCCCCAACGGCGACGGGTCGCCCCTGTCCACCGGGGCACCCTCTTGGGGTTCCCCGGACCCCGCCGTCCCCGTCCGGGCCCACGGCGAGGGGACCGTCTGGTATGTGGTCCCCAACATCGTGGCCACCGAGCGGCGCCACCAGTTCCGCCAGGCCGACTTCCGCCTCTGGATCGCCCTCCACGAGACCGCCCACCGCCGCCAGTTCCGTGGGGTGCCCTGGCTGCCAGGCCACATCCAGGGGCTGCTGGACGAGTACCTGGGGTCGGTCGAGGTCGACGACGAGGCCATCCGGCGCCTCACCGACCGGCTCCAGGGCCTTGCCCGGCGGATGATCGCCGGCGAGAAGATCGAGCTGCTGGACCTGCTGGTCACCCCGGAGCAGAAGACCATCGTCGACCGGATCCAGTCGACCATGACCGTGCTCGAGGGCCACGGCGAGTTCGTCATGGACCAGCTCGGGGACCGGCTGGTCCCCGGCCACCAGCACATGCACGACACCCTGCGGGCTCGCCGCAACGCCCAGGGCGCGGCCGAGCGGCTGGTCCAGCAGCTGCTCGGCTTCCGGCAGAAGCTCGACCAGTACGCCATGGGGGAGCGGTTCGTCCGACGACTGTTCGAGCGCGGCGGCATGGACGCCGTCAACCAGGTCTTCGCCGAGCCGGCCGCCCTCCCGACCATGGACGAGGTCCGCGACCCCGAACGCTACCTCGCCCGTTCCATGTAGCAGGGCGGTGGCGATGACCTGGGGACCGCGACCTCGCCCGTCCCGGCTCGGGGGACCGTGACCAGGGCCCCGGCCGAGCTGCGCCTGGTCGCCGACCGGGCCGCCAAGGCCCTGGCCGCGGCCGGGGTGCCGGCGGCCGGCGACGGGGTCGCGGTCGCCGTCTCCGGCGGCGCCGACTCCCTGGCCCTGCTCCACGCCCTGCGGGCCCTGGCCGGCCCGCGCGGCTGGCGGCTGGCGGTGGTCACCGTCGACCACGGGCTGCGGCCCGGCTCGGCGGCCGACGCCGCCTTCGTGGCCGACCATGCCAAGGCCCTCGGCCTCCCCGCCCGGGTCCGCACCCTCGCCCCCGCCGACCTGAGCCAGCACCGCCAGGCCGGCCCCGAGGGCGCGGCCCGGGCGGCCAGGTACGGCGCCCTGTGGCCGGCCGCCGACGAGCTCGGCTGCCGCTGGCTGGCCACCGGCCACACCCTCGACGACCAGGCCGAGACGGTGCTGCTGCAGCTACTGCGGGGGGCAGGCCCGGACGGCCTGGCCGGCATGGCCGTCCGCGGCGGCCGTCTGCTCCGGCCCCTGCTCGGCGTCCGCCGGGCCGAGACCCGGGCCTGCTGCACCGCCATCGGCCTGGAATGGCGCGAGGACCCGACCAACGCCGGCGACGGCCCCCTGCGCAACCGGGTCCGCCAACGGCTGCTCCCCCTGCTGGAGGAGCTGCGCCCGGGGGCGACCCGGGCCCTGGCCCGCACCGCCGCCCTGGCCGCCGACGAGCGCGACTGGCTCGACCAGCTGGTCGCCGACGCCCTGGCCGCCACCCTGGCGGGGGGTGTGGACAGCCAGGCGCCCCCCGACCCGCCGTGGGCTACCCTCCCGGATGGGGCCCCGACAACTCGGGGTGCGGGTTCCGCACGGCTCGATGCGGAGGCCCTGGCCGCGCTGCCGGTCGCCCTGGCCCGCCGGGTCGTCAGGGCGGCGGCCAGACAGGCCGGCGGGCCCGTCCCCGACGCCGCCGCCACCGACCGGATCCTCGGCCTCCCGGCGGATTGACGGAGCCGCTAGGCTTACTCCTCCCGAGCGGAACCCATCAGGAGCCAGGCGCCCGTGTACGAGGACGACATCGAGTCGGTGCTGCTCACCGAGGACCAGGTGCAGAGCAAGGTCCGCGACCTGGCCGCCCAGATCTCCAAGGACTACGCCGGGCGCGACGTGCTGCTGGTCGGCGTGCTCAAGGGCGCCTTCATCCTCATGGCCGACCTGGCCAGGCACCTGACCGTGCCCCATGAGTTCGACTTCATGGCCGTGTCGTCCTACGGCTCGGCCACCCAGACCTCGGGCGTCGTCCGCATCCTCAAGGACCTCGACCGCGAGATCCAGGGCCGCGACGTGCTCATCATCGAGGACATCATCGACTCCGGCCTGACCCTCAACTACCTGCTCAAGAACCTGCGCAGCCGGCGCCCGGCCACCCTGGAGGTGTGCGCCCTGCTCTACAAGCCTGAGCAGCTCAAGGCCGACATCGAGGTGAAGTACGCCGGCTTCGACATCCCGAGCGTGTTCGTGGTCGGGTACGGGCTGGACTACGCCGAGCGGTACCGCAACCTGCCCTTCGTCGGCACGCTGAAGCCTGAGGTGTACCGCGGCCGGTGAGGCGCTGCTACGATGACCCTTCTGACCACGCATTTCACTTACCGCCCCTCCGACCCGGGCGTGGCCCGATTCCTGCGGCTTCACAAACGGCAAGGTCGTGCCACTATGGACCGGGGAGGAGCGACAGGATGAGCCAATGCCCAATCTGAATCGCCTGTTCCGTGGACCAATGGCATATCTGCTATTGATCCTCGTACTGGTCTTCCTGTTCTTCCGCTTCTTCGCCGCCAGCCCTCAGGTCGAGCAGGCCCGCCTGTCCGACGTGGTCAAGAGCATCTCTGACGGCCGGGTCAAGGACATCGTCCTCAAGGACCAGGACCAGAAGATCACGGGCACCTACACCGACGGGCGCAAGTTCGAGGCCGCCTACACCGAGCTCCAGGGCAAGGACCTGTTCCAGCTGGCCAAGGACGAGGGCATCCCGGCCAAGGTCGACCCCCGCGGCCAGTCGGTGCTGGTCCAGATCCTCATCCAGCTGCTCCCCTTCGCCGTCCTCCTGCTCCTGTTCTTCTTCCTCATGCAGCAGATGCAGGGCGGCGGCAACCGGGTGATGAGCTTCGGCAAGTCCAAGGCCCGCCTGGTCACCAAGGACCAGCCCAAGATCACCTTCCAGGACGTGGCCGGGGTCGACGAGGCCGTGGAGGAGCTCCAGGAGATCAAGGAGTTCCTCGAGAACCCGGCCAAGTTCCAGGCCATGGGGGCCAAGATCCCCAAGGGCGTGCTCCTGTTCGGCCCCCCGGGGACGGGCAAGACCCTGCTCGCCCGGGCCGTGGCCGGCGAGGCCGGGGTGCCGTTCTTCTCCATCTCCGGCTCCGACTTCGTGGAGATGTTCGTCGGCGTCGGCGCCTCCCGCGTCCGCGACCTGTTCGAGCAGGCCAAGGCGAACGCCCCCGCGATCGTGTTCGTTGACGAGATCGACGCTGTCGGCCGCCAGCGCGGGGCCGGCCTGGGCGGCGGCCACGACGAGCGCGAGCAGACCCTGAACCAGCTGCTGGTCGAGATGGACGGCTTCGACGTGAAGTCGGGCGTGATCCTGATCGCGGCCACCAACCGGCCCGACATCCTCGACCCGGCCCTGCTCCGTCCGGGCCGCTTCGACCGCCAGATCACCGTCGACCGGCCCGACCTCAGGGGCCGCCTGGACATCCTCAAGGTCCACGCCCGCGGCAAGCCGCTCGCCCCCGGGATCGACCTCGAGGTCCTGGCCCGCCGTACCCCCGGCTTCACCGGCGCCGACCTGGCCAACGTGGTCAACGAGGCCGCCCTGCTGTCGGCCCGCCACGGCCGCAAGGAGATCGCCGACGACGAGCTGGAGGAGGCGATCGACCGGGTCATCGCCGGCCCGGAGCGCAAGACCCGCGTGATCTCCGACAAGGAGAAGCGCATGATCGCCTACCACGAGTCGGGCCATGCGATCGTCGGGCACGCCCTGCCCAACGCCGACCCGATCCACAAGGTGTCGGTCATCTCCCGCGGCCGCGCGCTGGGCTGGACCCTCAGCCTCCCGGTCGAGGACAAGTTCCTGGTCACCCGGAGCGAGATGATCGACGAGCTGGCCATGCTGCTGGGCGGCCGGGTGGCCGAGGAGCTGTGGTTCCTCGACCCGACCACCGGCGCCTCCAACGACATCGAGAAGGCCACCCAGGTGGCCCGCAAGATGGTCTGCGAGTACGGCATGAGCGACCGGCTCGGCTCCCTGGTGCTCGGCACCAAGCAGGAGAACGTGTTCCTGGGCCGCGACTTCGGTCACCAGCAGGACTACTCCGAGCAGGTTGCCTTCGAGATCGACAAGGAGATGCGCCGCCTCATCGACGAGGCCCACGCCGAGGCCGAGCAGATCCTGACCACCTACCGCGACGTGGCCGACGCCATGGTCGAGGCGCTGATGGAGAAGGAGACCATCGGCAAGCAGGAGCTGGCCGAGATCCTCGCCCCGGTGGTCAAGCGCCCGGCCCGCGGCATCATGGCCCCGCCGCCCGGCCATGTCCGCTCCAACGGCGGCCGTTCCCGGGACGAGGCCGGCATCGCCCGCGCACAGGACGGCTCGCCGTCCGACTGAGCGCCCTCCCCGGCGGCGGCTTTGACCATGACAAGGTCGAGCGCGGCGTCCGCCTGATCCTCGAGGGCATCGGTGAGGACCTGGACCGCGACGGCCTCCGCGACACCCCGTCCCGGGTCACCCGCATGTACGAGGAGATCACCTCGGGCCTGCGCGAGGACCCGACCCAGGTGCTGCAGGCGGTGTTCGAGGCCGGCCACGACGAGATGGTCATGGTCCGCGACATCCCCATGGCCTCGGTCTGCGAGCACCACCTGCTGCCGTTCATCGGCAAGGCCCATGTCGCCTACATCCCCAACGAGCAGGGCCAGATCACCGGGCTGTCGAAGCTGGCCCGGCTGGTCGACGGCCTGGCCAGGCAGCCCCAGGTCCAGGAGCGGCTGACCACCCAGATCGCCGACGCCATGGTGGAGCGCCTGGAACCACGGGGAACGCTGGTCGTGATCGAGGCCGAGCACCTCTGCATGAGCATGCGCGGAGTCCGCAAGCCCGGCGCCGTCACCGTCACCTCAGCCGTCCGAGGCTCGTTCCGCGACTCCATGTCCACCCGCATGGAAGCCATGAACCTCCTCGGGGTCACCCGCCTCGGCTGACCCGCCCGAGGGCGCCGCGGATCCCCAACCCGGCTCCTGAGGGCCCCCATCCGGGGCGTAAGGGAAGTCCAACCCCGGCTCCTGAGGGGGCCCCCCATCCGGGGCGTAAGGAACTCCAACCCCGGCTCCTGGGGCCCCTTACGGGAGGGTAACCGAGGTCAGGAGAAGGTGCGTCCGGCTGTCCACAGACCCCGTAAGATGACCGGGCCAACTCCCGGAGGTCATCTTTTGTCCGTTACCCCGCTCGCCCCCCACGACCTGCGGGTCGGTGACCGGGTGCTGCCGACCGGGCAGCGTTGCCTGGTCATGGGGGTGGTGAACGTCACACCGGACTCGTTCTCGGACGGCGGGCGGTTCCTCGACCCGGCGGCGGCCGTCGCCCACGGGCTGGCCCTGGCCGCCGAAGGGGCCGACCTGCTGGACATTGGTGGCGAGTCGACCCGGCCCGGCGCGGTCGACGTGCCCGAGGCGGTCGAGCTCGACCGGGTCCTGCCGGTGATCGAGGAGCTGGCCCGGACGGCCGGGGTACCGGTCTCGGTCGACACCCGAAAGGCGGCCGTGGCCGCGGCCGCCGTGGCCGCCGGGGCGGCCATGGTCAACGACGTCAGCGCCGGCCGCCACGACCCCGACCTGTTCGCCGTGGTCGCCGAGGCCAAGGTGCCGCTGGTGCTGATGCACATGCTCGGAACCCCGGCCACCATGCAGGACGACCCCCGCTACGACGACGTCGTCGGCGAGGTCGAGGCCTTCCTGGCCGAGCGCTGCCTGGCCGCCGAGTTCGCCGGGGTCGACCACGAGGCCCTGGTGATCGACCCCGGGATCGGGTTCGGCAAGCGTGACCGGGACAACTACGCCCTGCTCGACGCGCTGGCCCGGCTCACCCGCCTGGGCCACCCGGTGCTGGTCGGGACCAGCCG
>JASLIH010000528.1 GCA_030152105.1 Actinomycetes bacterium | reverse complement strand
CGGGCTCGACGTCAAGGTCGAGACCCTGGCCGAGGCCCACTCGGCCGCCCAGGCCAGGCTGGACGGGCTCATCCAGGCGGCCCACCGGCACCAGGCGGCGCTGTCCAGCGTCGGGCTGGCCACCGGGACCGTCCGGGCCCGAGTGGCCGAGCTGGGCGCGACCCAGGCCGAGACCCTGGCCCTGCGGGGGCGTCTGGCCAGCCAGGAGACGGCCATCGGGCAGCTGCTGAGCGCCCGCAAGGCCATGCTGGCCACGGCCAGGGCCGAGGTCCGGGCCCAGGTCCGGGCCGAGCAGGCCCGGCGGGAGGCGGCCAGGCGGGCGATGGTGGCGGCCGCGGCGGCCAAGGCCCGGACGCTCGGGTTCGCCGCCTTCGCCGACTCCCCCGCCCCCAGCCCAGCCGCCGCGGCGGCCGTCAGGGCCGCCCTCGGCCAGGTGGGCAAGCCGTACCGCTGGGGGGCGACCGGCCCGGCCTCGTTCGACTGCTCGGGGCTGACCCGTTTCGCCTACACCGCCGCCGGGCTGTCGCTGCCGCGGACCTCGCGCCAGCAGTGGTCGGCCGGCCGCCACCTCGAGGTTGCCGGCCTGCGCCCGGCGACCTGGTCTTCTGGGCCCACGACCCGGCCAACCCGGCCACCATCCACCACGTCGGCATGTACGTCGGCCAGGGCCTGATGGTCCACGCCCCCACACGGGCGCCCTCGTCCGGGTCGACGCCATGCGTCCCAGCGGCTACGCCGGGGCGACCCGGCCGGGTCGCGCCTAGCCCGGCCCGAGGGTCAGGGCTTGGGCTTGGCGGTGGGGCCGCGCCAGGGGAACTCGACGGTGTGGTTCCAGCAGTTGGGACCCGGGTTGTACTGGGACAGCGGATCGCCGCATTGCCCGCACACACGGCCCAGCGGGAAGCTCTTCTGCCCGGCCTTGCCGGAGCCGGAGTGGGTTCGGGCGCCCTGCACGGCGCGTCCCTTGGAGCTCATGTGATTCCCCGATCCTCTGCCGGGCGCTGCCCGGCCGCCGTGGCGACGACCTCAAAGTCTGCCACCCTGTCCCGGACGGCGCAAAGGGGGCCAGCCGGAACGTCCAGGTCAGCGGTAGCGCAGCAGGGTGCCGAGACCGGCCTCGGCGGCCCGGTGGAGGAACAGCCGGGCCACGGCCAGGTCGGTGGTGGCCAGCCCCCGGTGCCAGAACAGGGTGCGCTCCTCGGGCCGCTCCCGTCCTGGCGCCCGGCCGGCGACGATCTCGCCCAGCTCGGCGTGGAGGTTGTGGCGGCCCAGCCGGCCGGAGTCGACGTGGCGGCGCAGGGCCCCGAGCGGCCCCACCGTGGCCTGGCCCCAGTCGTCGACCACCACCTTGTCCATGACGTCGACCAGGTCGAGGTCGACGGCGCTGACCGTCCCGTAGGGGATCACGGTGGTCCCCGGCGTCACCCAGCCGGTCTCCAGCAGCACCCGCGGCTCGGTCAGGCGGGTCGCCTCGACCATGATGTCGGCCCCGGCCAGGGCCTCCTCGGGCGTCGCCACGGCCCGCACCGGCTTGCCCAGCTCCTCGGCCAGCCGGGCCGCGAACGCCTCCCTCGACTCGGCCCTCCGGCTGGTCACCCGGATCTCGTCGAAGCCGAACAGGTCGTCCAGCATGGTGACGTTCCACCAGGCCGATCCGCGGGCGCCGAGGTGGCCCAGGACCTTTGAGCCCGGCCTGGCCAGGTGCCTGGCCCCGAGCGCGGTCAGGGCGCCGGTGCGGGCCGCGGTCAGCATGGTCCCGTCGACGATGCCGAGTGGCATGCCGGTGTCCGGGTCGAGCAGCAGGACCAGGGCGAGCTCGCTGGGCAGCCCCAGGCGCCAGTTGCCGACGAAGTCGCCGACCACCTTGACCCCGCTGACGTGCTCGGGACCGAGGTGGCCGCGCAGGACGTTGAAATGCCCGGCGCCCCCGTTGGGGGGCGCCAGGTGGACCCGCGGCTCGAGCACGACCCGCCCCTCGCCCTGGGCCCGGACGGCGCCCTCGACCGCGGCCAGGATCTCGGCCCGGCCGACGTCGAGGGCGTCGACGTCCGGTCCAGCGACGAAGCGGAAGGTCAGAGCAGGCCCTGCTGGGTCAGCCAGTCGTTGGCGACCTTCTCCGGGTCCTCCTTGTCCACGTCGACCAGCTTGTTGAGCTTGGTCAGCTCCTCGGTGGTGATCTTGGCCGAGATGGCGTTCAGCGCCTGCTTGACCTGGTCGGTCATGGCGTCCTTGCGGCCGATGGGCACGATGTTCTGGGCCGGCTCGAGCGGCTTGTCCTCCTCGAGCAGGACCCAGTTGTTGGCGGCGATGGCGCCCTGGGTGGTGAACACCCGGCCCACGTCGATGTCACCCTTGTTGAGGGCCGAGGTGGTCAGGGGGCCGCCGGCGTCCAGCGCCTTGAACTCCTTGAAGTCCTCGATCCCGTAGACCGACTTGAGGCCGGGGAGGCCGGCCGGGCGGGTCTTGAGCTCGGGCGGCCCGCCGACCACCAGCTGGCTGGCCTTGCCCTTGAGGTCGGAGATCTTGGCCAGGCTGTACTTGTCGGCGGTCTCCTTGGTGACGGCCCAGCCGTCCTTGTCCTCGGCCGGGCTCTCGTCGAGGGCGACCAGGCCTTTGGCGTCCAGCAGGGGCGCCAGGGCGGTGTTGACCTCCTCGGAGGTGGTCTGGGTGGCCTTCGGGTCGAGGAACGACAGCACCGAGCCGTTGTACTCGGGCAGTAGGTCGATGTCGCCCTTCTCCAGGGCCGGGAACACGACCTCCCGGGCCCCCAGGTTCAGCCTGGTGTCGACCTTGACGCCGGCCTTCTTGAGCACGGCGGCGTACATCTGGGCCAGGATGAGCTGCTCGGAGAAGTTGGTCGAGCCGACGGTGACGGTCGACCCGCCGTTCTGCTGGCTGCCCCCCTCGAGCGCGTCGTTCCCGCCACCGCAGGCGGCCAGCAGCAGCGCCAGGCAGGCCGCGACCGCGGTCGCGGCACCGCCGAGCCGGATCCTTCGCATGGACGATCTTCCTTTCCGTTGGAGCTGGGACCTTGTCGTCCCAGGACTATGCGGCCTTTTCCACCTTGGCGCGGACGGCCGCGTCCGCAGCCCGCCCGGCCACCCCCGGCGATACCACCAGGGCCTGCACGCGGCCGAGCACCAGCTCGGTGAGCAGCGACAGCACGGCGACCAGGATGGCACCGCCGACCACCTGGGCAAGGTCGCGCTGGGAGAGCCCGTCGATCAGGTAGCGGCCGAGCCCGCCCAGGCCGACGAAGGCGGCCAGGGTCGCGGTGGCCACCACCTGCACCGCCGAGGTGCGGATGCCGGCCATGATCAGCGGCATGGCCACCGGCAGCTCGACCTGCCACAGCACCTGGCGGCCGCGCATGCCCATGCCCTCGGCGGCCTCGCGGACGTCGCGGTCGACCGAGCGGATCCCGATGTAGCTGTTGGTGACGATCGGGGGCACGGCCAGCGCGATCAGGGCGACCAGGACCGGGACGATGCCGAAGCCGACCAGGGTGAACATCAGGATGATGATGCCCAGCGACGGGATGGCCCGGCCCAGGTTGGTCAGGTTGACGGCGAACAGGGCGCCCCGGCCGGTGTGGCCGATGAAGACCCCGATGGGCAGGGCGATGGCGGCGGCGATGGCCGTGGCCAGCAGCGAGTAGTAGAGGTGCTGGAGGGTGCGCACCGGGATGCCGTCCGGCCCGCTCCACTGGGCCGGGTCGGTCAGCCAGGTGAAGACCTCGTTGATGACGGTCACGGCGCGCTACCTCCCGCTGCTCCGGGCCCAGGGGGTGAGCCGGTTCTGCAGCCCGACCAGGAGGAGGTCGGCGGTGAAGGCCAGCAGCGCCGAGAGCACGATCCCGATGACGATGGGGGTCGCGAAGTTCAGGGTGAAGCCCTCGATGAACAGCTGCCCCAGCCCGCCCCAGCCGATCAGGGCAGTGACGGTGACCAGCCCGATGGTGGTCACGGTGGCGATGCGTACGCCGGCGATGATGACCGGCAGGGCCAGCGGCAGCTCGACCTGGAAGAGCTGGCGGGCCCGGGTGAAGCCCATCGCCTCGGCGGCCTCGCGGACGTCGTTGTCGACGCCCCGCAGCCCCTCGACGATGTTCCGGACCAGGATCAGCAGGGTGTAGATGGTCAGCCCGATCAGGGCGGTCTGGATCTGCAGCCCGGTGAAGGGGATCAGGAGGATGAACAGGGCCAGGGACGGGATGGTGAACAGCACCCCGGTGAAGCCGAGGATGGGCCCGTACAGCCGCGGCCACTGGACCGCGGCCAGGGCCAGTGGGAAGGCCAGCAGCAGCCCGAACAGCAGAGCCAGGCCGGTCAGCTCCACGTGCTGGACCAGGTCGTCGCGGATGTCGTCGAGGTGGCGGCCGACCCACGACCAGCGGATCAGCTCGGCCGCCAGGACCGGGGTGGGGCCGTCGGTCAACTGATCTCCTTGGACAGCAGCTCCAGGGTGACGATGCCCTCGTAGCGGTCGCCGTCGCTGACCCGCACGGCGACCCCGGTGCGCGACTGGACCATGGCGTTGAGGGCGGCCCGTAGGGAGTCGTCGGCCCGGACCTGGAGCTGGAAGGGAAGGATCTCGGCGTCGCCGACCCGGCCCCGCTCGGCCGCCTCGGCGGCATACGCCCAGCCGAGCAGCCGCCGGTCACCGTCGACCACGACCACCCAGTCGCTGCCGTAGGCCTCGGCCTCGTCAGCGGCCCGGCGGCCGTCGTCGTCGGGCGAGACCACCGGGCCGGGCTCGGCCTTGACCGCCGACACCGGCACCAGGGCCAGGCGCTTGAGGCCGCGCTCGGCGCCGAGGAAGTCGGCCACGAAGTCGTTGGCCGGCTCGGCCAGCAGCTCGTCGGGGGGCGCGTACTGCTCCAGGTGGCCGCCCTGGCGGAAGATGGCGATGCGGTCGCCCATCTTGATCGCCTCGTCGATGTCGTGGGTGACGAAGACGATCGTCTTGCGGACCTCCTGCTGGAGGCGGAGGAACTCGTCCTGGAGGCGGCTGCGCACGATCGGGTCGACCGCTCCGAAGGGCTCGTCCATGAGCATGATCGGCGGGTCGACGGCCAGGGCCCTGGCCACCCCGACCCGCTGGCGCTGGCCGCCCGAGAGCTGGTGCGGGTAGCGGTCGCGGACCTCGGCGGGCAGGCCGACCAGCTCCAGCAGCTCGTCAACGCGGGCCCGGGTCCGCTGCTTGTCCCAGCCGGTCAGCTCGGGGACGGTGGCGATGTTCTCGCCGATGGTGCGGTGCGGGAACAGCCCGATCTGCTGGATGACGTAGCCGATGCCGCGGCGCAGCTCGGGCGGGTCGACAGTGGCCACGGCCTTCCCGTTGACCACAATGGTGCCGCTCGTCGCCTCGATCATCCGGTTGATCATGCGCAGGGTGGTGGTCTTGCCGCAGCCGGACGGGCCGACCAGGACGGTCAGGTCGCCCTCGGGCACCTCGAGGTCGAGGTTGTCGACGGCGGTGGTCCCATCGGGGAAGCGCTTGGAGACGGATTCGAAGCTGATCAACTGCCGCCCCCGTCCCTGTGAGCTCCGGACCCGAAGTGGTCGCGTAGTGTGGCAACGATCCACGCTGAGTGTCAACGGTCCAAGCACACGCCGGCGGCGCGACCATGTCGACCTCTCAACCTAACCATATCGCCATGACAACGAACCGCCAGTGATCACCCTGGCCGGCCACCGCGACCTGACCCGGGAGGCGGTCGAGGCGGTGGCCTGGGGCGGCGAGCCGCTGGCCCTGGCCCCGGCGGCGCTGGAGCGGGTGGCCCACGGCCAGGCCGAGCTGGCGGGCCTGCTGGCCGGCGGGGCGCGGGTCTACGGCGTCAACACCGGCATGGGCTGGCTGGCCTCGGTCGAGCTTGACCCGGCGGCCCAGGAAGGCCATCAGCGCAACCTGCTCCTGGGCCGGGCGGTCGGCGGGCCGCCGTGGCTGGAGGCCGCCGACGCGCGGGCGCTGCTGATGGCCCGGCTGGGAAACTTTCTCAGCGGGCACGCCGGGGTCGGGCCGGAGCTATGCCGGTTCCTGGTCGACCGGGTCAACGACGGGTTCGTGCCGGCCGTCCCGCGGGGCGGGGCCGGCTGCGCCGGGGAGGTGATCCCGCTCGCCCACGCCTTCCTGACGCTGACCGGGGCCGGGCTGGTGCTGCGGCCCGACGGGTCGGCCCAGGAGGCGGAGGCGGCCCTGGCCGAGCGGGGCGCCCTCCCCTACCGCCTCAAGGCCAAGGAGGGGATCGCCCTGCTCGCCGGGTCGCCCCTGGCCACCGCCCTGGCCCTGGCCCGGCTGCGGTCGGCCGAGCAGCTCGCCGCCCAGCTGCTGGCCTCGGCGGCCGCCGCCATCGACGCGCTGGCCGCACCCCTGGACCCCTACGACGAGGCGGTCGGCCGCCTGGCCGGGGACCCGCTGCTCGAGGGGGTCCTGGCCGAGCTCCGCGGGGCCGTCGGTGACCGGCCGGCCGAGGGGACCGAGGCGGGGCCGGCGGGCCGGCGGGCGCTCGGGCCGCAGGCGCCGGTGTCGTTCCGGGTGGCGCCGCAGGTGCTGGCCCAGCTGCGGCGAACGCTGGGGCGGCTGGACGAGGACGTGCGGCGGGCGCTGGTGGCGGTCACCGACTCCCCGGCCGTGGTGGGCGGGCGGGTGGTGGCCGGGGGCGGGTTCCACGCGGTGGGGCTGGCCGCCGGGATGGACGCGGCCGCGCTGTCCCTGGTCCAGGCGGCCGAGCTGGCCGGCCAGCGCCTGCACCGCCTGCTCGACAGCCGCTTCAGCGGGCTGCCCGACCAGCTCAGCCCCGACCCGGGGCCGGTGACCGGCCTGGTCGTGGTCCACAAGCGGGCCGTGGGGGCGCTGCACGAGGCCCGCCGCCTGGCCGTCCCGGCCTCGGCCGGCCAGGCCGACACCTCGCTGGGCCAGGAGGACGCGGCCAGCTTCGCCCCCGAGGCCGCCGAGCAGCTGCGCCGGGTCGAGCAGCTGACCCGCGAGGTCGTCGCCTGCGAGCTCCTGGCCGCCCGCCAGGCCTGGTGGCTCCGCCGGACCTCGCCGGCGGGCGGGCTGGGGCCGCTTGCGGCCTGCCTGCAGGAACTGGTCGCGCCCGTTGAACGGGACCGGTCCCTCGGCCCCGACCTGGCCCGGCTGGTCGAGGTCCTGGAGCGTGACGAGCTTCCCCTGCCCTAGGCGCTCGCGTCGAGGGAGACGGGGGTGTGGACAACTCAGAGCACCCAATCCGGTGGCTGGGCTACGCTCCCCCACCGGGGGACTCGGCAGCGACGTCCGGGGTTGGGGCGTGGGTTGAGGCGTCGGTTGGGGCGTGGGTTGGGGCGTGGGTTGGGGCGTGGGTTGAGGCGTCGGTTGGGCGTGGGTTGAGGGTGCCGGGAATGCGTGGGACCTGGCCGACGCTACGCTTACTGCCATGCGCGACGTTGCCGAGACGTACCTTGATGCCGCCTCCACCACCCCGCTGCACCCGCTGGCCCGGGCCGCGCTGGTGGAGGCCCTCGACGAGTTCGGCGACCCGGCCCGGCTGTACGGCCGTGCCCGGCGGGCCCGGCTGCGGCTGGACCGCTCCCGCGAGCAGCTGGCGGAGGCCCTCGGCGCCACCCCCGACGAGCTGATCTTCACCTCCGGCGGGACCGAGGCGGCCAACCTGGCCGTGACCGGGCTGGCCAGGGCGGCCCGGCGGCGCCGCCACCTGGTCGTCTCCGCGGTCGAGCACACCTCGGTGCTCGCCCCGGCCCGGGCCCTGGCCGCCCAGGGGTTCGAGCTGACCGAGGTCGGCGTCGACCACGCCGGCCGGGTCGACCCCGAGGAGCTGGCCGCGGCCGTGCGCGACGACACCCTGCTGGTCTGCCTCCAGCAGGCCAACCACGAGGTCGGCACCGTCCAGCCGGTCCGCGAGGCGGCGGCCCTGGCCCACGAGCGCGGCGCGCTGCTGCTGGTCGACGCCTGCCAGACGGTCGGCCGGCTGCCGGTCGACCTGGCCGACCTCGGCGCCGACCTGCTGGTCGGCAGCGGCCACAAGGTCTACGGCCCGCCCGGCACCGGCTTCCTGGTCGCCTCCCGGCGGGCCCGGCTGCGGCCGGTGCTGGTCGGCGACGAGCGCGAGCGCCGCCGCCGCGCCGGCATGGAGAACCTGCCCGGCGCGGCCGCCATGGCCGCCGCCGTGCTCGCCCGGGTGGCCGAGGCCCCGGCCGAGCACGACCGCCTGGCCGGGCTGTCCGACCGCCTGCTGGCCGGGCTGGCCACCATCCCCGAGGTGATCGTCCACGGCGACCCCGCTCGGGGCCTCCCCCACCTGGTGGCGTTCTCGGTCCTGTACATCGAGGGCGAGGCGCTGCTGCTGCTGCTCGACGCCAAGGGCATCGCCGTCCACTCCGGGTCCTCGTGCACCGCCGACACCCAGGAGCCCTCCCACGTCCTGGCCGCCATGGGGGCCATCACCCACGGCTCGGTCCGGGTGTCGTTCCTCCACGACGCCACCGAGGCCGACGTCGACCGGCTGCTGGAGGTGCTGCCGGCCGCCGTGGCCGACCTCAGGGAGATGACCGAGCTCGACACCCAGGCCATCGAACGGGCCACCGAGGGTCGGTGACGGTGACCGCGGCCGTCACCACCGTCGACTGCCTCGGGCTGGCCTGCCCGATCCCGGTGGTCCGCCTGGCCAGGGCGGTCGCCGCGGTCGAGGTCGGCGGCCTGGTCGAGCTGCTCGCCGACGACCCCGGGGCCCGGGTCGACATCCCCGTCTGGTGCCGTCTCAAGGACCAGGAGCTGGTCGCCCAGCACGACCGCCCCGAGGGCGGCTGGGTGTTCCGGGTCCGCCGGTCCCGGTAGCGGCGTAGAATCCCGGGCATGAACGGCGAAGCCCACTGGACCGACGGGGAGCTGCTGCACTGCTCGTTCTGCGGGCTGGCCCAGCAGCAGGTGGCCAAGCTGGTCGCCGGGCCCGGGGTGTACATCTGCTCGGGCTGCGTGGCCCTGGCCCGGACCTGGCCGCAGGTCAGCTACCCGGGGCGGACGTGCAGCTTCTGCGGCCGGTGGGACCCCGACAAGGGGCGGGTGACCGCGCACGGGGCGGCGGCCATCTGCGTCCAGTGCCTGGACCTGTGCGACGACATCATCGCCGAGGAGCAGGCCGGCTGACGCTCAGGCCCGCTGGAATGACGGCGGCGAGGGTTGCCCCTGGAGTGGCTAGTGGAACGACTCGCCGCAGGCGCAGGAGCCGGCGGCGTTGGGGTTGTCGATCGTGAAGCCGGACTTCTCCAGGGTGTCGAGGTAGTCGATGGAGGCGCCGCTGAGGTAGGGGGCGCTCATCTTGTCGGTCACGACGGCCACACCGTTGACCTCGCCGCGGACGTCGCCGTCCAGGGAACGGTCGTCGAAGAACAACGCGTAACGGAGCCCGGAGCAGCCGCCCGGCTCGACGGCGACACGCAGAGCGAGGTCGTCACGGCCCTCACGGGTCAGCAGGTCGCGGACCTTGGTCGCGGCAGCCTCACTGAGCGCGACAACCGATCCTACCTGGGTCACCTCGGACATCCGTGCTCCTTTCGCGTGGTCAGACGACTCCATGATAGCGGCCACTACCCGGCCGGTGGGCCATCTTCTCCAAGTGTGACGTCGGCCACCTGGCCGCCGGTGGCGCGGAGCAGGTCGCCGGGGGCGATCGGGAACACGTGGCGAGGGGTGCCGGCGGCCGCCCAGACCTCCTCGAACCCGGTCAGATGGCGGTCGACCAGCACCGGCAGGTCGCGGGCGTGGCCGAAGGGCGGGGTGCCGCCGATGGCGTAGCCAGTGGCCGCCCTGACCTCCTCGGCGTCTGCCTTGCGGACGGTGGCCGCCGACCGCTGCCTGCCCACCTTGACCACGTCGACCCGGTTGCCGCCCGAGGTCAGCACCACCACCGGCTCGGTGTCGGCCATGAACACCAGCGACTTCACGATCTGGTCGACGTGGCAGCCGATCGCCCTGGCCGCGTCGGCGGCCGTGCGGGTCCCCTCCGGGAACTCGCGCACGTCCAGCTCCAGGCCGAGCGAGCGGCCGGCGGTCACCACCGCCGCGGCCGCCCTGGGCAGGTCCCCGGTCATGGGAGCGACGCCCAGGCCCGCCCGACCCGCTCGGCCAGGCGCTCCAGCAGCGGGGCGGCCTCGGCCATGGAGCGCCGCGGGTCGGGCTCCAGCTCCAGCAGGGCGTGAGCCTCCTCGAACCCGGCCGCGCGCAGCTCCCGGTCGGCGACCTCGACCGCGCCGGCCACGGCCACCACCGGGACGCCGTGGGCGGCGGCGGCCCGGGCCACCCCCACCGGGGCCTTGCCCCGCAGGCTCTGGGCGTCGAGCTTGCCTTCGCCGGTGACCACCAGGTCGGCCCCGTCGACCGCCTTGTCGAACCCGACCAGCTCCAGCACCAGCTCGATGCCGGTGCGCAGCTCGGCCCCGAGGAAGGCGATCGCCCCGGCCGCGAGCCCGCCGGCCGCCCCGGCGCCGGGGATGCCGGCCACGTCCTGGCTGAGGTCGTCGGCCAGCACCCGGGCGTAGCGCCGCAGCGCCGAGTCGAGCAGCAGCACGTCGTCGGGGCCGGCACCCTTCTGGGGGCCGTAGACGTGGGCGGCGCCCTCGGGACCGGTCAGCGGGTTGTCCACGTCGCTGGCCACCGTGACCCGCACCTCGGCGAGCCGCGGGTCGAGGCCAGAGACGTCGATCCTGGCCAGCCGGAGCAGGGCCGCCCCGCCCGGCGGCAGGTCGGTCCCGGCCTGGTCGAGCAGGCGGGCCCCGAGGGCGGCGGCCATGCCGGCGCCGCCGTCGGTGGTGGCGCTGCCCCCGACGCCGAGGACGATCTCGCGGGCGCCGTGGTCGAGGGCGGCCCGGAGCAGCTCCCCGGTCCCGTAGGTGGTCGCCTCGAGCGGCGCCCGCCGGCCCCCGGGCAGGCGCTTGAGCCCGGACGCCTCGGCCATCTCGACGAACGCGCGGGTGCCGTCGACG
>JASLIH010000382.1 GCA_030152105.1 Actinomycetes bacterium | reverse complement strand
CCGACCTGGCTCAGGCGACTTCGGCGGCTTCGTGGTCCCGATCTTCGAAGCAGCATGTCCTCGCCGAATCAGATCCGCCCACTGGCGATCACCGCGGACGGCAACCGCGCTGTCAGCGCGCTCGCGGAGGGGCCTTCATGTCTGGGATCTCCGCGGTGATGGGGCGCCGCAGATCCTGTCCGACAGCATGCAGGAAGAGGCCATCGCGGCGCTCCCCAGGCCAGCGAGTGCTCGCGCCGGAGGGCTACAACGCCGCGCGCCTCTTGGTGTGGGACCTCGATGCCGGCCGCGCCGTCGGCGAGCTCCTAGGTGGCCGGTGTTCTGTGACGAGTTGTAGGAGTTCTGCGGGTTGAGGTAGCGGTTGCCGGGCAGGTGCCGGGAGCTGGTCGCTGCCGTCAGGCGGGCTGGACCTGCCAGCCGGTGCTGGTGGAGCGCAGCCCGAGGCTGGCGAACCGGGCCAGGTTGACCGCCGCGGCCAGCAGCTTGAAGTCCTGGCCCACCCGCACCAGCCCCCGCACGCGGGCACGCCGGCCACCGTGGCGGCGGCGCAGCAGGTGCGCGAGCTTGCGTTCCACCTTCGGCCGGGTCGCGCGGTAGTCGGCCAGCCAGACGGGATCACGCTGGCGGGTGCGAGCGGCGGCGAGGGTGGCCTCGTGGGGGTGGATGGCGACCACCCGCCCGCGGACGCTGCTGGTGCAGGCGTTGCGCAGCGGGCAGACGCTGCAGGCGACGCCGAACCGGGCCCGTCCACCGCCACGCCGGGCCGGGCTGATCGCCACGGTCACCCGCGCCGGGCAGGTCACGGTGCCGGCCTGGAGGTCGATGCGGAACTGGTCCTTGGCGAACCGCCCACCGGGTGCGGTCGGGAGCTGGGTCTTGACCATCGGCGTGAGCTGTTGCTGGTCGAGCCAGGCCAGGTGAGTGCCGGTGCCGTAGGCGCTGTCGCCATAGACCACCGCCCGAGCCGCTTGTCCGCTGCCCTGGCCGTCGGCGGTGAGGTCGCCGAGCAACCTCGGCGCGATCACGGCGTCGCCGCTGGTGGCCGGGCTGACCTCGGCGGCGGTGATCACCTCGGCGTCGGGGTCGATCGCCACGTGGGCCTTGTAGCCGTCAAAGCCGTGGGCGGCGGTCTTATGGCCGTGGCGGGCCTGGGGATCGACGGTGGAGATGACCCGGTTCGGGGCGGTGCCCGCAAAGATCCGGAAACGCCCGTCAGTTGTCTCCTCGATGTCTTGGCCGGTGACGGTGGCCAACAGCGCGGCCGCCTCGGCGGTTCGTTCATCCAGCCGCTCCCCGCGAAGGGCGTAATGGGCCCGGTAGGCGTCGCGGACCAGCGCGTCCACCAGCGCCTCGCGGGCAGCCCGATCCTGCCAGTCACAGGGCGGCTTGCCCGGCGCAGCATAGTCATCGTCGCGCTGCAGCCCCGCTCGTACCTTCGTCTTGAGCGCGGGCGGGCAGGCCCGCAGCAGCCCCCGGATCGCCCCCCGCAGCATGGTCACGGTGTCCTGGGTGGTGACCGCGTCCTCCAGCGGGGCCGAGTCCAGCACCCGGCGCACTCCCACCAGCCCCACCTGGCGGGCCAGCGCACACGTCACCCGGAAGATCCGATCCGGATCGGCCGAACGACGCAGCCGAGCCCGCAGATCCACCAGCACCGTGTGGGCGAAGCTGGCCGTCTCCTCCCCAGCCACCGCATCGGCCACCCCGGCCGCGTACCGCCAGCGCACATCGAAGGCGAACCGGTCGGCCGCCTCCCGATCCGAGAGGCCCTCCAGCCGTTGCAGGACCATGACCACGGCCAGGATCGACGGCGGCACCGACCGCCGCCCCGTGAGCTCGAACAGATCCGCGAACAGCTCGGGCGGGAACAGCCGCGAGCGCTCCCGGGCCAGGAACCGGTACACCGACCCCTCGGGCAGGGCCGCCTCACACCAGCGAGCACCAACGGTGGGCAGCTCCGGGCGGCGCAGCTGGCGGCCAAGGGTCACGGCGGTCCTCCAGGTCCGGCGACAAGGCCCGGAGTCTGCCAGCTCAGCCGGCCACGGACGAATCAGACACAGAACACCGGCCACCTAGGTCGAAGGTAAGCCAGGCTCGCAGGCCAGCTAGATGTCCGGCGATCGAGCACAGCCTGCGCCGGGTCTCGATGGTCTGGGACTCCTCGAGGAGCCCGGTCACGGCTTGCAGGTATTGCTGGACGTGAGGGAACAGCTCGGTCGGCGGCAGCTCCTTGTAGAGGTGGTGGAAGCGGAGAACGGCGAGTTCTGTCTCCTCGAGCATGGGTCTGCTTACCCTTGATCCCTGCATGGCCCGGAGGAGATTCAACAGGTCCACGCCGAGTGCCTCCAGCATGGCGGCACTAGCGATGGTCCCGACCACTCGGACGAAGGGTCGGCGCTCCATGGACCTATCAGACGATGCAAGCGACGCCTCGGCAAGCTTTGACAGTGCCGCCTCAGGGACGGCGATGGCCTCGGCAGGAGCGTCCGAGCCGCCACGGAACCGCTCCCGCCAACGCTCGGCGGCTACCTCTCGGCGTCGCGCTTCTCGCTCGACGGCCAGCTCACGGAACATTCCCATGAGCGCACCACCGGCCTCGAGTGCTCGGTCACACAGCATGGCGAACTGCTCGGCAGGCACCTGACGGCCTCGTTCAACCTGCGAGAGGTACGACCGGTGATAGGCGATGCGGTCGGCCAACTCCTGCTGGTGTAGCCCGGCGTCCCGGCGGCGGCGCCGGAGCTCCTCACCGAAGCGGATAGCGAGCAGCCGGACAGGCTCCGTGTCGAGCGAGTCTGCGGTGGCTTGCTCAGCCTCGGAGGGGCCGGAAGGTGGGTGACCTCGTGTGGGGTCTCGCCCACCTGGAATCGGACGGGCTGTCATGTGACTCGACTGTAGGACTCCGGTCAACTGACGTCGAGACAACTGGAACAGGCCGTGCGAATGCTCAACGAGACCTATGCCCTGGAGGCCGCTCCCCCATCGGCCGCAGGCCCGCTATCGGCTTGGTCCAACTGCCGCTGGTGGACGAGTTCCCGGTACACGGCGGCGAGGATTCGGCGT
>JASLIH010000378.1 GCA_030152105.1 Actinomycetes bacterium | reverse complement strand
GTGATCATCCGCGTCTTCCGGCCGACGATCCACCCCGGCAAGGAGCAGGAGTTCGAGGCGTTTCTTGGCGAGACGGCCGTTCCGCTCGTGTCGCGGCAGGCGGGGCTGGTGGCCCAGCATGTCGGCCGGCCCCGTGAGCCGTCCGCCACCACCGAGTACGTCTACGTGACCGTCTGGAAGGACGTCGAGTCGATCCGTGCGTTCGCCGGCGAGCACTGGCGGGAGGCCGTCATCACCCCTGACGAGGAGCACCTGCTCAAGGACACCTGGATCGGCCACTACGAGGTCCTCCCGACACCCGGCTGAGAACCATACTGGAACGGTTCGCGAGACCTCATGGCGGAGGAAGAGGATGCGGGCACGGGAACCCGACGCCGAAGGCCACGTCGACCGAGACGGGGTCAAGCTCCATTACGAGGTCTTCGGCGCCGGTTCGCCGACGCTGCTGCTCCTGCCGGCCTGGAACGTGGTCAACGCACGCTTCTGGAAGGCCCAGGTGCCGTACCTGGCCCGCCACTTCCGGGTCGTCACCTACGACGGGCCGGGCAACGGCCGCTCGAGCCGCCCGCTGGACCCGGCGCCCTACAGCTACGAGGCCCAGGGCCGGTCGGCCGTCGCCGTGCTGGACGACACCGGCACGGACCGGTCCGTGCTGGTGTCGCTGTCGATGGGCGCCGACTGGGCGCTGTGGATGGCGGCCCGTCATCCCGAACGGGTCCTGGGCAGCGTCTTCATCGGCCCGTCGGTGGCCCTCGGGGAACCCGAGGTGCCGGAGGGGCCACCGTTCGACGAGCCGTACGTCTCCACCGAGGGCTGGGCCAAGTACAACCGGCACTACTGGCTGGACCACTTCGAGGACTTCCTCGAGTTCTTCTTCGCTCAGTGCTTCTCCGAGCGGCACTCGACCAAGCAGATCGAGGACTGCGTCGGCTGGGGCCTGGAGTCGACGCCCGAGGTCCTGATCGCCATGGAGGGGGCTCCCCGGCCAGACGAGGCCACCGTGCGCGGCTGGTGTGCCGCCAGCCGCTGCCCGGTGCTGGTGGTGCACGGCGACAAGGACAGGATCAGCCCGCTGCGCAGCGGCCGAGCCCTGGCCGAGGCGACCGGCGGCGCCCTGGTCGTGGTCGAGGGTGGCGGTCACATCGTCCTGGCCCGCGACCCGGTCAAGGTGAACCTGCTCATCCGCGAGTTCGCCGGGGCGCTCGCGGCCGGGAGGCGGCCATGACCGCGGTCGAGGAGCTGCCCGGGGCCCGGACGGTCCCGGAGCAGACCCGGGCCCGCTACCCCGACGCCATCGGGTACGCCGAACGCGACGGCGTGCGCCTGTTCTGGGAACGCTACGGGGACGGCGAGACGACCGTGTTCCTCCTGCCCACCTGGTCGATCGTGCACGCCCGTGTCTGGAAGGCGCAGATCCCGTACCTGGCCCGCCACTACCGGGTCCTCACCTTCGACGGGCGAGGGAACGGCCGCTCGGACCGCCCGGCCGGGGCCGGCGCCTACACCGAGCGGGAGTTCGCCGCCGACGCGCTGGCCGTGCTGGACGCCACCGCGACGCGGCGGGCCGTGCTCGTCTCGTTGTCCTGCGGGGCCCTGTGGGCGACCCTGCTGGCCGCCGACCACCCCGACCGGGTGACCGGGGCCTTCTACATCTGCCCGGCCGTCGGCCTGGCCCCACCCCATCCCGAGCGGGCCGTCCACTCCTTCCTGGAGCCGCTGGACACCGACGAGGGCTGGGCCAGGTACAACCAGCACTACTGGCTGCGCGACTACCGGGGGTTCCTCGAGTACTTCTTCGGCCGCTGCCTGACCGAGCCCCACTCGACCAAGCAGCACGAGGACTGCGTCGGCTGGGCGCTGGAGATCGCTCCCGAGACCCTGATCGACAGCCACCGGGGCCTGCTGCTGTGCGGGCTGGAGCAGTTCCGGGAGAGCTGCGCCCGCGTCCGCTGCCCGGTGCTGGTGGTCCACGGGGACGAGGACGCGATCCGGCCCCACGCCCAGGGGGCGGCGCTGGCCGAGGCCGCCGGCGGGCGCCTGGTCACCCTGGCCGGGGTCGGCCACCTGCCCCAGGCCCGCGACCCGGTGCGGGTCAACCTGCTCATCCGCGAGTTCGCCGAATCTCTGAACGGGAGGGCCACATGACCACGTTGCTGTCGGCGCCCGAGCAGTCCAGGGCCCGCTACCCCGACGAGGAGGGGTACGTCGAGCGGGACGGGGTGCGAGTGTTCTGGGAGCGGTACGGGGAGGGGGAGCCGACCATCCTGCTCCCGCCGACCTGGGAGATCGTCCACTCCCGGTCCTGGAAGTGCCAGATCCCGTACCTGGCCAGGCACGCCCGGGTGGTCACCTTCGACCCCCGGGGCAACGGCCGCTCCGACCGCCCGGACGGTTACGACGCCTACGTCCGGCGCGAGTTCGCCGACGACGCCCTGGCCGTGCTGGACGCGGCCGGGGTCGACCGGGCGGTGGTGATCTCGTGGTGCGACATGGGCGAGTCGCTGATCCTGGCCGCCGAGCACCCCGAGCGGGTCGCCGGGCTGGTGTTCATCGCGCCGCCGGTGTCGCTCGCCGAACGACGCCAGGGTGAGTACCCATTCGACGCCGACCCTGGGACCGACGAAGGCTGGGCCAAGGAGACCCGCGGGTACTGGGAGCGCGACTGGCCTGGCTACCTCGAGTTCTTCTTCGCCACCTGCCTGACCGAGCCCCACTCCACCAAGCAGATCGAGGACTGTGTCGGCTGGGCCGGCGACACCGACATGGAGACGATCCTCGCCGGGTTCCGGGGCTGGGACTCGAAGATTATCGACCCGGCGGAGGCGAAGGCCCTCTGCCAGCGGATCTACTGCCCGGTGCTGGTGATCAACGGCACCGACGACCAGCAGGACGACCCGGCGCTGGGGGCGGCCCTAGCCGCCGAGCTCGGTGGCCGGCTGGTCCAGCTCGAAGGGGCCGGGCACGCGCCCCACGCCCGCGACCCGGTGAAGGTCAACGAGCTGGTGGCCGAGTTCGCCGGAGTCGGTGGGAACGGGTCCGCCGGGGTCGCGGGGGCCGGAGGTGTCGGCGGGGCCGGAGAGGCCGTGGTGACGGCCCCGGCAACGCGGACCTGGACCCGGGCCCTGCGCCGGCCGAAGCGGGCCCTGTACCTGTCCTCGCCGATCGGGCTCGGCCACGCCCGCCGGGACCTGGCCATCGCCCGGGAGCTGCGCCGGCAGGTCCCCGGGCTGGAGGTCGACTGGCTGGCCCAGGACCCGGTGACCCGGGTCCTGGAGGCCGAGGGCGAGCGGATCCACCCGGCCAGCGCCTGGCTGGCCAACGAGTCGGCCCACATCGAGCGCGAGTCGGCCGAGCACGACCTGCACGCCTTCCAGGCGATCAGGCGGATGGACGAGATCCTGATCGCCAACTTCATGGTCTTCCACGACGTCGTCCGCGAGCAGCCGTACGACCTGTGGGTCGGGGACGAGGCCTGGGAGCTCGACTACTACCTGCACGAGAACCCCGAGGAGAAGCGGGCCGCCTACGTGTGGCTGACCGACTTCGTGGGCTGGCTGCCCATGCCCGACGGCGGCGAGCGCGAGGCCTTCCTGACCGCCGACTACAACGCCGAGATGATCGAGCACATCGACCGGTTCCCTCGGCTGCGCGACCGGGCGGTGTTCGTCGGCAACCCCGCCGACATCGTGCCCGACCGGTTCGGTCCCGGCCTGCCGGGGATCCGGGAGTGGGTCGAGGGCCACTATGACTTCTCCGGCTACGTCACCGGGTTCGACCCGGCCGGCATTGACGACCGCGACGAGCTCCGCCGCCACCTCGGCTACCGGCCCGACGAGCGGGTCTGCATCGTCACGGTCGGCGGGTCGGGGGTCGGCGGCCACCTGCTCCGGCGGGTGATCGCCGCCTACCCCGAGGCCAGGCGGCTGGTGCCCGGCCTGCGGATGGTGGTGGTCGCCGGGCCGCGGATCGACCCGGCCTCGCTGCCGTCGCACGACGGCCTCGAGGTCCGCCCCTATGTCCACAACCTCTACCAGCACCTGGCCGCCAGTGACCTGGCCGTGGTCCAGGGAGGCCTGACCACCTGCATGGAGCTGGCCGCGGCCGGACGGCCGTTCCTCTACTTCCCTCTGGCCCACCACTTCGAGCAGAACTACCACGTGGCCCACCGCCTGCGTCAGTACAACGCCGGCCGCCAGATGGACTTCGCCACCGCCACCCCGGAGGTCATCGCCACCGCCGTCGCCGAGGAGATCGGCCGCCAGGTCGAGTACCGCCCGGTGGAGACCGACGGCGCCACCCGCGCGGCCAGCCTGATCGCCCAGCTCCTCTGACCGCCTGGGGGCCGTAACGATCCCGTACCGGCCGGCTGGGAGCATGGAGGCGGCGGAACCCGACCTCAAGGATGCGATGACGCCCCAGTCGCGGACCAGGACCGTGCTCGCCTGGGCGCTGTGGCTGGCCACCATGAGCGCCTGCGTCGCCGGGCTGGTGGTCGCGCTGCTGGTCGCCCGTCCGCTCACCGCCCAGGTCATCGGTGACGGCGCCCTGTACGCCCTCGGCTTCCCGCTCGGGTACGCCACCGTCGGCCTGATCCTGACCCTGCGGCGGCCGGCCAACCCGATCGGCTGGCTGTACGCCGCCTCGGCGCTCACCTGGAGCCTGATCATCCCGCTGGGCCCGTGGATCGACCAGCTGGTCCGCGACCAGCGCCCGCTCCCCCTGCTCGCCAAGCTCGACGCCCTGGCCGTGGTGACGGTCTGGGCGCCGGCCATCGCTCTCGGCGTCACCCTGCCCGCGCTGCTGGTGCCGAACGGGCGGCTGCGCTCGCGGCGCTGGCGGGTGGTGGCGGCGGCCGCCGTCGCCGGCCCGGTCATGTTCGTGGCCGGCGCCTTCCTGATCCCAGGAACGACCAGCGACACCGCGGTCCCCTTCGACAACCCGTTCGGGCAGCCGGGCCTCGTCGGCTCGGTCGCCAAGGCCGTGACCGCCACCGGCCTTGCCCTCCACTCCGTCTCCCTGCTGGCCGCCCTGGTCTGTGTGGTCCTGCGGTTCCGGGCCTCACGGGGGACCGAACGCCAGCAGCTGCGCTGGGTCGCCACCGGGGCCGCCATCGCGGTGCTCGGGGTCACCGTCCCGCTCGGCGACCTTCGCGGCGCCTGGGTCGACCCGCTGGTGATCCTGTGCGTGCCGGTGACCGTGGCCGTGGCGGTGCTGCGCTACCGGCTGTGGGACC
>JASLIH010000376.1 GCA_030152105.1 Actinomycetes bacterium | reverse complement strand
GGGCGTTCACCCTCGGCCGGGACCACGGATCCGGCCCCAGGGCTTGAACACGGCCAGGACCATCGCAACCAGCAGTGCCGTCGGGGACACGATCGGCGGGAAGATCAGGTTGCCGACCCCCAGCGCCCCCGGGAGGCCGGCGTCGAACTGGCGGGCTTGCTCGGCGTGAGCGGCCACCTCCGGGGCCAGGGCGACCAGGACCAGCCCGGTCAGCACGAGGTTCAGGACCAGCTTGGCCGCCACCCACCAGTACCGGACCAGCCCGTACCTGCTGCTGAGGCCGAGCAGGATCCCGGTGAGCAGGCAGACGAGGCCGGTGACCAGCAGCGGCCCGACGGCGATCAGCTCCAGAGCCTGGTACGACAGGGCCTTGATGCGGTTGTCGTCGCTGCCCAGGGCGGTGAACACCAGCACGGCCATGACCACGTCGATGCCGAGCCAGACGCCGGCGGACGCAATGTGGACCACCAGGATGCTCTTGCGGGCGGTGCCGTCCAGCCGCCAGCGCACGCTCGGTCGCGCGAGTGGCTGGTTCATCGGGCGGCCGCGACCAGGCCGGTGGCGAGCGGGGCGAGCAGGACCGCCGGGAGCAGGTTGGCGACCCGGATGCGGGCCAGCACGAAGCCCTCCACGAAGCGGGCCTGCCCGCCGAGGCGCCGCTTGACGGCCTCGCCGAGTCCCTCCAGGCGCTCCTCCAGCCGGACCGCCTCGCCGGTCAGCCCCCCGGCCAGCAGGGCGCCGAGCAGCGTGCCGACCGACGCGCCGGCCGCGATGGCGACCACGTTGAGCACGGTTCCAAGTCCTCGCATGGACGTCGTGTTCCTTCCTCGGTCATGCAGCGGCACCGGGGCGAACCGTACTGGGTGAGAAGGGACTGAGGCGAGAGCCAATACCTGTCAAGAGCACCAGGCCAATCAAGGTATCCTGGCCGGATGGAGGTGCACGTCAGCCTGGTCGGCCGCAAGGATCTGACCGGGGAGATCTACCGGCAGCTCCGCCGGGCCATCCTGGACGGGCGGCTCCCACCGGGCGGCCGGCTCCCACCGACCCGGGAGCTGGCCCACCGGCTGAACGTGTCGCGCACCACCGTGACGGTCGCCTACGACCGGCTCACCGGCGAGGGGTTCATCACCTCTCGGGTGGGGGCCGGGACCTTCGTCAGCGACGACGTCGCCGCCGCGGCCGGCCCGGCACCGCCGGCCGGGGGCGCACTGCGGCCACGGCCGCTCTGGGACGGCGTCATGGTCCCCACCGGGTTCGACAAGCCGGCCAGGTTCGACTTCCGCACCGGGATCCCCGACGCCACCCTGTTTCCCTACCAGAGCTGGCGGCGACTGCTGGCCCGGCAACTGCGCCCGGCGGCGGTCGGCTCCGGCGCCTACGGCGACCCGGCCGGGCATGCGGGCCTGCGGCTGGCCATCGCCCGCCACATCGGCCTGGCCCGCGGCGTGCAGGCCGGCGCCGAGGTGGTCGTGGTGACCAACGGCACCCAGCAGGCGGTCGACCTGGTGGCCCGGGTGCTGCTGGCCCCTGGCGACCGGGTCGCGGTCGAGAGCCCCGGGTACGGGCCGCCGCGGCGGCTGCTGGCCTCGCTGGGGGCCGAGGTCGTCGGGGTGCCGGTCGACGACCATGGGTTGGTGGTGGAGGCCATCCCGCCGCGCACCCGGCTGGTCTATGTCACCCCCTCGCACCAGTTCCCGCTGGGGGTGGCCATGTCGCTTCCCCGGCGCCTGGCCCTGCTGGCCTGGGCCGAGCGGCACGACGCGGCCGTCGTCGAGGACGACTACGACAGCGAGTTCCGCTACGGCGGACGCCCCATCGAGCCGCTCCAGACCCTCGACCCGAGCGGCCGGGTGATCTACGTCGGCTCGTTCTCCAAGACCCTGCTGGCCACCTTGCGCCTCGGGTTCCTGGTCGCGCCGGCGTCATTGGTGGCGGCGGTCCGCAACGCCAAGTTCCTGGCCGACTGGCACACCCCGCTGCCCACCCAGGCCGCCCTGGCCGACTTCATCGACCAGGGCCTGTTCGCCCGCCACCTGCGCAGGATGCGCGCGGTCTACCAGCAACGGCACGAGCAGATCGTGGAGTCGCTGGCCGACCGGTTCGCCGACCACCTGAAGCTGGTCCCGTCGTCGGCCGGGCTGCACGTCACCGCAACCGCCCCCACCTCGACCCCCGAGGAGCTCCAGGCGGTGCTGGACCGGGCCTCGGCGGCCAGTGTGGCGGTCCAGCCCCTGTCGATGTTCGACCATGGCCCGCCGAGCCAGCCCGGCATCGTCGTGGGCTACGGGGCCATCGCCACCGCCGATATCGAGGAAGGCCTAGCCCGGCTCCGGCGCTGTTTCGAGGGCTGACGCGGTCAGGCCGGCCCAGATTGGCCTGGTCGACAAGCGACCCGGGGGTCCGCCGGGCCCTCGCACCTGCCCAGCACGCTTGACTGCGGCGCTGGGTGGCCGGTGTAGGGGTGCAGTAAGGTACCCGCCCACCGAACGCTCAAGTGCGACGAATTGCCATTCAAGGAGAGCATGTGAAGTCCGGCGGCCCAAGCGTCCTGCTGGTCGACGACGAGCCGCGCCTGCGCGCCCAGTTGCGCGCGGTGCTGGACGACCACGAGGTCGTGGTCCGGGTGAAGCCCCTACTGGCCGCGAGGGTCTGGAGCTGGCCTGCCGGCTGCAGCCCCAGGTGGTCCTGATGGATCTGCGGATGCCGGAGCTGGACGGGATCGCGGCGACCCGGCTGCTGCTGGCGCGCCAGCCATCGGCCGTGGTGCTCATCCTGTCCGCCTACGACGACCCGGCATTGATGCGCGAGGCCCGCCAGGCAGGCGCCCGCGGATACCTGGTCAAGGGCTGCCGGGTCGGCGAGCTGGTCGAGGCGATCACCAGCGCCGCGGCCGCCCAGGCCGCCGCCGCACCGTCTGGGGCAGGTGGCCCGCCACCGGCCCGAGCGGCCGCTGGCCTGGTACCTGTTCGCAGTCGGGCTGCTGTCCTATGTGACCGCCGACATCATCTTCTACACCTACCAGGACCTGCTGGACCGCGACGTGTTCCCGTCCCTGGCAGACGTGCTCTACCTGGCTGCCTGCCCGTTCCTGACGGCTGGGCTCCTGCTGCTCATCCGCTCCCGCAGCCCTGGGGCCGACCGCTCCGGCCTGCTGGACGCCCTGGTCGTCACCGTCGGGCTGGGCATGGTCTCCTGGGTGTTCCTGGTCGTGCCCTACGCCCAGGCGCCGGAGCTCACCCTGCTGGAGCGGGTCGTCTCCATGGCCTACCCGATCATGGACGTGCTGCTGCTCGCAACCGCGGTCCGCCTGGTCGTCGATGGGGGCCGCCGCCCGCCGGCGTTCTGGATCCTGGCCACCGGCGTCGGCGCCCTGCTGGTCACCGACACCCTGTACAGCATCATCCAGCTGGCCGGCGGCTACCACACCGGCAGCCCCATCGACGTGGGCTGGATGACCTGGTACGTCTGCTGGGGCGCGGCCGCCCTGCACCCGACGATGGGTGCCCTGTCCGAACCGGCCCCGCCGCGGGAGGCTCGACTGACCCGCTGGCGGCTCGGGCTTCTGGCCGGGGCGTCGCTGCTGGCCCCAGCCATCCAGGTGGTGCAGCTGGCCCGCGGCCAGCACACCGAGGGCCTGGTGATCGCGGTCGGGTCGATGGTGCTGTTCGGGTTGGTGCTGGCCCGCCTGCAGGGGCTGGCCGGCGAGGTGGCCGCCCTGGCCGGGCTGCGCAAGCGGCTGCTCGACCGGACGGTGCAGGCGCGCGAGGAAGAGCGCATCCGCCTCGCCGCCGACCTGCACTACGGGCCGATCCAGCGCCAGGCCGGGGTCGCCTGCACCGTCAAGGCCGATCTGCCGGTGCGGCTGACCCCGGCCCCGGAGACGGTGCTGTACCGGATCGCCCAGGAGGCCCTCGCAACGTGGCCAAGCATGCCCGGGCACGCCATGCCTGGGTGACACTGGACGCCGCCGGCGACCAGGTGCAGCTCTAGGTACGCGATGACGGCACCGGCTTTGTCACCACCCGCAGCGTGGACCCGCTCGGTGGCCAGCTCGGGCTGAACCATCTCGGCCTGGCCAGCATGCGCCAGCAGATCGAGATGGCCGGCGGGACCTGGCAGCTCCACTCCCGCCCCGGCCACGGCACCACCATCACCGTGACAGTCGCCGACCCAGGTTCCGGCAAGCTACCGCCTCACGACCGCAGCTGACTTCGAACCTGTGTTGGCACATCTCGGCGGTT
>JASLIH010000349.1 GCA_030152105.1 Actinomycetes bacterium | reverse complement strand
CATGCTCACCTTCGGCGCCGCCATCTCCACCGCACCCGACCACCAGCAGGCATTGGACGAGGCCATCCCGGCCGCCCTCGACCAGCTGGGCGGGGCTCCCGACCTGGTGGTCTGCTTCTTCTCGATGGAGCACGCCGGCGCCGCCACCGGGATTGCCCTGAGCCTGTCGGAGCGCACCGGCACCTCGGCCATCGTCGGCTGCACCGCCCAGGGGGTCATCGGCGACGGCCGCGAGCTCGAGGGGGAGCCGGGCCTGGCCGTCTGGATGGCCCGGCTGCCCGGGGTCAGCGTGAGGCCGTTCGCGCTGCGGGTGCTGCCCCTGGAGGACGGCGTCGGCATCGGCGGCTGGCCCGACCTGCCCGACGAGGACCGGGCCAGCGTGCTCCTGCTGGCCGACCCGTTCACCTTCCCGGCCGACAGCTTCCTGGAGCGGCTCAACCAGGAGCAGCCCGGCCTGCCGGTGCTGGGCGGGATGGTGTCGGGGGCCACCGAGGCCGGGCGGCACCGGCTGCTCCGCGGCACCGAGCTGATCGACGGGGGGGCCGTCGGGGTCGCCCTGGTCGGCCCGGTCGACATCCGGGCGGTGGTCAGCCAGGGCTGCCGCCCGGTGGGCTCGCCGTTCGCGGTCACCCGGGGCGAGGGCAACATCGTCCACGAGCTGGGCGGCCGGCCGGCGGTCGACCGGCTCAGACAGATGCTGGCCAGCCTCGACCAGCACGAGCAGGAGCTGCTCCGCGGCGGCGGCCTCCAGGTCGGCCAGGTCATCGACGAGCACAAGGCCAGCTTCGACCGGGGCGACTTCCTGGTCAGGGGCCTGCTCGGGGCCGACCCGGAGACCGGCTCGATCGCCGTGGCCGACAGTGTCGAGGTCGGCCAGACCCTGCAGTTCCACGTGCGCGACGCCGACGCCGCCGACGAGGACCTCGAGCTGCTGCTCGTACCCGTCTCCCGCTGGCGGCCCCGGGGCGTCCTGCTGTTCTCCTGCAACGGCCGGGGCCGCGGGTTCTTCGGCGAGCCCGACCACGACGCCGCCAGGGTGGCCGCGGCCACCGACGCGGCCCCGATGGCCGGCTTCTTCGCCCAAGGCGAGCTGGGCCCGATCGGCGGCCGCAACTTCCTGCACACCTTCACCGCCAGCATGGCCGTGTTCTGCGAGCCCCGCGACCCGGTGCTGGCCCTGGACCGGGCGGCCACCGAGCGGCCGCCGGCCCCGGAGACCCCCGAGCCCGTCTAGGAGCAGCCGCCGATGACCGCCCCCGCCGACCTCGAGCCCCGCTTCAACCTCAGGCGGTTCCTGCTGAGCGGGGACGGCTGGCCGTACCTGCTGGTGCCGTTCATCCCTGTGGCCATCGTGCTGGAGCTGCTCCACGCCGGGGCCACGCCGATCTTCGTGGCCGCCGCCCTCGGGGTGATCCCGACGGCCGCCCTCATGGGACGGTCGACCGAGGAGCTGGCGGCCCGCTCCGGGCCCGGTATCGGCGGCTTCCTCAACGTCACCTTCGGCAACTTCCCCGAGCTCGTCATCGCCCTGTTCGCCCTGCGCGAGGGCCTCCAGGAGGTCGTCAAGGCGTCGATCGTCGGCTCCATCCTCGGCAACATCCTGCTCGTCATGGGCGCGGCCATGCTGGTCGGGGGGCTGCGGCGGGACCGCCAGTACTTCGACCGCACCGCCGCCAACGTCCAGTCGCTGATGCTGCTGCTGGCCGCCGTGGCCCTGGTCATGCCGGCCATCTTCGAGCTGGTGGCCGGGGCCGGCCTGCCCCGGCCCACCGACAAGGCGGTCGACTTCCCCGGCGACCTGGAGCAGCTGTCGGTCGGGGTGGCGGTGGTGCTGCTGATCACCTACGTGGCCGGGCTGTGGTTCTCCCTCAAGACCCACCGCGACCTGTTCAACCCGTCCCACGCCGCCGAGGACCACGGCGGCGAGCCCTGGTCGATCCGGCGGGCGGTGACCATGCTGGCCATCGCCGGCGTGGCCGTCGGGGTGATGTCGGAGATCCTGGTCGGGTCGATCACCGAGGCCTCGGCGAACCTCGGCCTCTCGCCGTTCTTCGTCGGCATCATCGTGGTCGCCGTGGTCGGCAACGCGGCCGAGCACTGGGTGGCGATCTACTTCGCCCAGCGCGACAAGATGGACCTGGCGGTGAACATCGCCATCGGCTCCTCGGCCCAGATCGCCCTGTTCGTGGCCCCGGTGCTGGTCCTGCTGTCGTTCCTGGTCGGGCCGTTCCCGATGGCCCTGGTGTTCAACGGCTTCGAGATCGGGGCCATCTTCCTGGCCGTCCTGGTCGCCAACCAGGTGACCCAGGAGGGCGAGTCGACCTGGTTCGAGGGTCTCCAGCTGCTGGCCGTCTACGTCGTGCTCGGGCTGATCTTCTACTTCGTGACCTGAGAGGCCGCCTCCGGCTCCAGCTCCTCGAACGGGGTCCTGAAGCCGTCGCGCAGCAGGTGCCGGAAGTCGCCGCGCTTGCGGATCAGCAGCCATGCCCCGAGCAGGATGTACAGGGCCGAAAGGGCCAGCAGCTCGATGCCCTTGGACGACGCGGGCACCACCGCCCCGAGGATGAACTGCGCCCAGAACAACCCGAACAAGGCGAACGCCTCACGGAGCGTGATCGACAGGTTGACCAGGATGGCCACCGCGAACACCGTCTGGGCGGCCGTCAGCAGCAACTCCTCCCGCTGGGCTGGCTCGACCGGCAGGCCGTGCAGGCTGCCCGAGGCGATCGCGAACACCAGCGGCAGGGTCCCGACCAGCAGCGTCCACTGGTTGATCTTGGAGGAGACCACCGTCGTGAGCGCCTCGCTGGTCTTCAGCCGCCAGGCGTACAGCGCCACCACCAGCAGCTCCGGTGCCTCCGAGGCCAGCGGGGCCACCCACTGGACGAGCAGGAACTCACTCACCCCCAGCTCGGTCCCGGTCTCGACCAGCGACTCGGCGAAGTGCTCGGCGACCAGCAGGATCACGACGCCGGCGACGGCGAACATCGACAGCACGCTGATCCGCCTGGCCCGTCTGCTCATCGCCCCGATCCAGGCCGCCGGGCCGATCAGGTCGGGCTCGGTCTGGGGGGCCTTGGAGATCCGCAGGGTGTAGGCGATGAAGATGCTGACCAGGATGACCGTGTCGATCAGGGTCACGGTCCGCTTCAGCGGCAGGGTCAGAGAGTAGGCGCAGGCCAGTGAGAGGTAGGCCAGCTCCACCGCCTTGGAGCGGTCCATGGTGACGCCCTCGGGGTGGCGCTCGCCGCGCCGCCGCCACTGCCAGTAGGCGATGAACACGATCATCGACCAGCCGATGCCGATCAGCAGCCGGTTCGCCCCGGTCATGTTGGCCAGGACCAGCGAGCAGTTGTTGGTGGTCTCGCCGGGCGCCACGCAGCTCGACCCGTGCTCGGCGACGGTGCTGCCGCCCTTCCAGGCGAACACGAAGCCGACCGCGTACTCGGGCAGGACCGCGATCAGGGCCAGGACACCGATGGCCAGGCTGGCCGACACGTCCAGCTGGGCCGCCTCGGCCGCCCAGGCGAGCAAGAACGCCGCCCCGATCACCGCCACCCCGTAGGTCAGGGCCAGCAGCAGCGGGGCCAGCTCGGGGTGCCCGAGATGCAACAGCTCGGCCAGGCCGAGGTAGCAGCCGGGGAGGCAGGCGGCCAGGGCCAGGGCCAGGGGGACCGGCCCGCTCTTGGGGCGGACGGGCTGCTCGGGCTCAGCTGCCAAGGGATCCTCCGGCTCGGTCGGGTCCCCGAGGGGACGCCAGACGGCTCGAAGGTCTCGTCCGCCCGCGACCCGGGTGAGGCGCCGGGTGGGCGCTGGCGCCCACCGTCCTGACGGCGTGCTCGTCGGGGCACCGGCCCCGCTGGACTACTCCCCTTCGCCGGTCAGCATACCCGACCACGACCAGCTCAGGACGTTTCGCCGAGGTGTGCACGGAGGAACTCGAGCGACCGCCGCCAGGAGATCTCGGCCGCCTCGGTGTCGTGGACCTCGGGCCGGTCGTCGTTGAAGAAGGCATGGGTCGTGCCCGGGTAGCGGTGGAAGGTCACGTCCACCCCGGCGTCGCGCAGCTGGCGCTCGATGCCGTCGACGAGCTCTGGCGGGGCGAAGTCGTCGTGCTCGGCGAAATGTCCGAGCACGGCCGCCTTGACCGCCGACAGGTCCCAGTCCAGGCCCTCGCGGGGGAAGCCGTAGTAGCAGACGACCGCCGTCACCTCGGGCTTGCGCGTGGCCAGGAACAGGGCCAGCCCGCCCCCGACGCAGAAGCCGACCACCCCGACGCCCTGGCCGGTGGTCTCGGGCATGGCCAGCAGGGCGTCGACCGCGGCCGCCATGTCCTTGGCCGCCTGGTCGAGCTGCATCTCCATGACCAGCTTGCCGGCCTCGTCGGGCTCGGTGGTCTCCTTGCCCCGGTACAGGTCGGGGGCGAGGGCCACGAACCCCTGGGCGGCCATCCGGTCGGCGACGTCACGGATGTGGGGGACCAGCCCCCACCACTCCTGGATGACCACGACACCCGGCCCCTGGCCCGAAGGGGGCAGGGAGATGTAGGCGGGAACCGCGTCGCCGTTGACGGGGATCTCGGTCATCGAGCCGGCCATCGAAGCAGCCCTCCTGGTCGTTCCGGTCCTGGTTACCCGTGATCCTTGCACGCCAGGGACGGCTTCAACCATCCGAGCCGCTCAAGCCATGCCCGGCAGGGGCCGACCCGATCAAGGGGTGCCTGCAACAGGCGTGTGCCCGGAAGGGGGAGGTCGAGCGGTGACGAGCATGAGGGCCTGGATGGAGGCGCTGGTCTCCGCCAAGGGGTCTGACCTGCACCTCAAGGTCGGTTCGCCGCCTCGCATGCGGGTGGACGGGCGCCTGGTCGTGCTCGACGGCCCCGTCCTCACCCCCGAGATGGCCGACAGCCTGCTCCGGGAGCTCATCCGTCCCGACCTGCACGACCAGTTCCAGCAGACCAACGAGGCCGACTTCGCCTACTCGCTCCCGGGGGTGGGGCGGTTCCGGATCAACGCCTTTCGCCAGCGCGGCTCGGTCGGGCTGGTGCTGCGGCGGGTCCAGGAGGGGGCGATGTCCATCGGCGAGCTGGGCCTGCCCCCGGTGACCGCCCGCCTGGCCGAGCAGCCCCGCGGCCTGGTGCTGGTCACCGGCCCGACCGGCTCGGGCAAGACCACCACCCTTACCGCCATGATCGACCACGTCAACGCCAACCGGGCAGTCCATATTGTGACGATCGAGGATCCCATCGAGGTCCTGCACGCCGACAAGCTGGGGATGGTCAACCAGCGCGAGGTCCGGGTCGACACTGACGACTTCACCGTCGCCATGCGGGCCGCCATGCGCCAGGACCCCGACGTCATCCTGGTCGGCGAGATCCGCGACTCCGAGACCCTCAAGAACGCGCTGGCCGCCGCCGAGATCGGCCACCTGGTCCTGTCCACCCTCCACACCACCGGCCAGCGCCTGGTCCGCCGGGCCGGCGACGGCGGCCGCTTCGCCGTCCTCGAGGTCATGGTCAACACCGGCCGCACCGCCGAGGCCATCGCCGACCCCGAGCGCACCGGCGACCTGACCGCGATCATCGCCGAGAGCGGCTTCTACGGCATGCAGACCTTCGACCAGCATCTCATCGCCCTGTACCGGGAGAGCGTGATCGAGCTCGAGGACGCCCTCGGCGTCGCCACCAACCCCCACGACCTCCAGGTGGCCCTCCGCAGCCAGGGCCTGGTCGCCTAGCGGGCGGCGGGCGACCGCCGGCGCCATCACCGGCCACGGCACGCCCGCTTATGCCCGCTTGAGCGGGTGGCGCCCAGCATGGGCTGGTGATGTCCCGCCCTGGTCCGGTCGCGGCGCTCCTGGCCGCCTGTCTGGTGCTGGCCGGGTGTGGGGTCGTGCCCGGGCTGGGGGCGGCCGATCCCGGCGGGGAACGGGGGATCGGGGCCGGGTTCGGGGAGCCAGAGGTGGTGGCCGGCGGGCTGGAGGCGCCCTGGGGCCTGGCCTTCCTGCCCGACGGGAGCGCGCTGGTGTCCGAGCGCGACAGCGGCCGCATCCTCCAGGTCCGGCCCGGAGCCGGGGCCCGGGAGGCCGGGACCGTGCCCGGGGTGGTCGCCGGGGGCGAGGGCGGCCTGCTCGGGCTGGCCGTCTCGCCAGCCTATGACCGCGACCAGCTCGTCTACGCCTACTTCAGCGCCGCCACCGACAACCGGATCGTGCGCTTCCGGCTCGGCGGCGGGCAGGCCGAGGTGCTGGTGGAGGGCATCCCCAAGGCCGGCATCCACAACGGCGGGCGGATCGCCTTCGGGCCCGACGGGATGCTGTACGCCGGGACCGGCGACGCCTCCGAGCGGGGCCGGGCCCAGGACCCGGCCAGCCTCGGCGGCAAGATCCTCCGGCTGCAGCCCGACGGGGGCGTCCCGGCCGACAACCCGTTCCCGGGGTCGCCGGTGTGGACCCTGGGGCACCGCAACGTGCAGGGGCTGGCCTGGGACGATGCCGGCCGGATGTTCGCCAGCGAGCTCGGGCAGAACAAGGTCGACGAGGTCAACCGGATCGAGCAGGGGGCCAACTACGGCTGGCCGGAGGTCGAGGGGGTTGGTGGCGACGCCGAGGGCGTCCTCGAGCTCGATCACGCTCTCCCGGTACAGGGCGATGAGGTGCTGGTCGAAGGTCTGCATCCCGTAGAAGCCGCTCTCGGCGATGATCGCGGTGAGGTCGCCGGTGCGCTCGGGGTCGGCGATGGCCTCGGCGGTGCGGCCCGTGTTGACCATGACCTCGAGGACGGCGACGCGGCCGGCGTCGCCGGCGCGGCGGACCAGGCGCTGGCCGACGATGCCTCGCAGGGCGGCGGCCAGCGACAGGCGGACCTGGCGCTGCTGGTAGGGCGGGAACAGGTCGATGCAGCGGTTGACGGTCTCGGCGGCGTCGGTGGTGTGGAGGGTGGAGAGGACCAGGTGGCCGGTCTCGGCCGCGGCCAGGGCGTTCTTGAGGGTCTCGGAATCCCGGACCTCGCCG
>JASLIH010000323.1 GCA_030152105.1 Actinomycetes bacterium | reverse complement strand
ACGGCCTTGAACTGCTCGAACGGCTGGCGGCAGTGGTTGCACCAGAACACCGTGCGGCAAAGGGTCGGGCCGAACAGGTTCTCAAGGGCGGTGTCGGCCGACCCGCACCACGGGCAGGTGGCCGTCGGGCGCATCGCAATGGTCGCGAACAGGGGCCTGGCGTCGCCCACGACGGCGGCCGGGCCCGGGGGGGCGAAGCCGCTCTGGCGGAGCTTGCGGCGGCCGTCGGGGGTGATCCGGTCCGAGGTCCAGGGGACGGCGAAGGTCATCTCGACCTCGACCCTGGGGGCCATCCCGGCCAGGCGGTCGGCCACCGACCGGCGGATCAGCTCCAGGGCCGGGCAGCCGACGAAGGTGGGCAGCAGCTCGACCCGGAGCCGCTCGCCGTCGAGCTCGACCCTGTGGACCAGGCCGAGGTCGACCACCGAGACGACCGGGATCTCCGGGTCCGGCACCTCGGCCAGGGCCTCCCAGACGGCCTCGCGGGTCAGGGTCCTCACCTGGTTCTCACCTGGTTCTCACCAGACGGCCTCCGGGTCGGAGCGGCGGACCATGGTGAACTGCTCCCACAGCCAGCGGAAGTCGTCGGAGCGGCCGGGCCCGCGGCAGGCCCCCGTCTGGGCGGCCGGCGGGGCCGGCAGGCCGAGGCGGGCCAGCTCCGGGGCCAGGCCGGCCAGCCAGCGCCGCCGGACGGCGGCCATCGGCTCGGCCAGCACGCCGGCCTCGGCCAGCAGGTCGTCGGCCTCGATCCCGTCGAGCACGCACAGGGCGTCGGGCCACAGCCGCTCCATGGCCGCGGCCAGCCGCGCCCTCGGCTCCTCGCCGCCGGTGGCCAGCCGCTCCACCCAGGCGTGCATGTGCAGCAGGTGGTAGGTCTCCTCGCGGCGCATCTTGGCCACCACCCCGGCCAGGGGCTCGTAGGCCGAGGCGGCCAGCGCGTCCAGGCGGGCCGCGTCGGCGGTGTCGTACAGGAACCGGCGGGCCACCGAGAACGCCCAGTCGGTGCGGGGATGGTCGAGCAGCCGGGCGTGCCGGTAGCCCTCCGGCGGCCGCCCAAAGGCCAGCTCGTCCGGGTCGCCCCCTTCCAGGTCGGCCAGCAGCTGGTAGAGCGCCTGGGCGTGGCCGATCTCGTCCTGCGCGAGCGACGCGAAGGCCACGTCCTCCTCCAGCACGGGCGCGATCCCGGTCCACTCGCTGTCCCAGAAGCCGAGGACGAACTCGTCGTCGGCCATGGCCAGGAGCAGGCCGGCCAGCGCGGTCCGGACCGGGGTCTCGAGCACCAGGGCGCTCATTCGTCGCCCTTCCGGGTGCCGGCGCGGGACCGGGCCGCGGCCAGCTTGGCCTTGATCTCGGTCGAGTAGCCGGCCGGCTTCTTGAACGAGCGGTCGAACGGCGGCTGGAGCAGGTCGGGGTCGTCGAGGTCGAGGATGGCCGACCGGGGCACGATCCAGAGCCGCACCGACTCCTGGCGGCGGCCGTAGAACTCGCGGGCGTAGTGGCGGGCCAGCTCCGCGTCGGGGGCGAGCAGGTTGCCGGCGTGCTGCATGGGCCCGCCCTCGCGCTCCCGGCGGAAGACCTCGTAGACCTGCATCGGCTGGCCGCTCATGGTCAGGCGGCCCGCGGCGCGGCCATGACGGTGTCGCGCACCCACTGGGTCTCGGCGTAGTGCCGCCGCCGCAGCTCCAGCCGCTCGGCCGACCGGGGGCCGTGGCCGGTGACCACGGCGTACAGCTCCTTCCAGTCGGGCTCGGTGTAGTGCCAGCGCCCGGTGTCGTCCTGGCCCAGCTCGGGGTCGGGCGGCTCCAGGCCGATCTCGCGGATCCGGGGCACGTACACGGTCAGGAACTCCTGGCGCAGGGTCTCGTTGTCCTTGTTCTTGATCCGCCAGGCCAGGTCGCGGTCCTTGGCCGGGTCGGTCCGCGGCCCGTGCATCTGCATCAGCGGCCCCCACCAGCGCTCCAGCGCGTCCTGGACCAGTGCCCGCTGGGAACCGGTGCCGTTCATCATGGTCAGGACCACGTCGCGGCCGTGGAGGATGTGGACCGACTCCTCCCAGCAGATCTTCTTCATCGTCCGCCCGTACGGCGCGTAGCTGGACTCGCGCAGCGCCTGCTGGGCGACGATCGCGGCCGCGTCGACCAGCCAGGCGATGATCCCGACGTCGGCCCAGCTCCTGGTCGGGTAGTGGAAGACGTTGTGGAACTTGGTCTTGCCGGCCAGCAGGTCGGCGAGCATGTCCTCGCGGGGCTTGCCCAGGTCCTCGGCCACCCGGTACAGGAGCTGGGCGTGCCCGACCTCGTCCTGGACCTTGGCCGACAGGGCGAGCTTGCGCTTGAGGGTCGGGGCCCGCAGGATCCACTCCCGCTCGGGCAGGACGCCCATCAGCTCGGAGTTGGCGTGCATCTCGACGAACCGGCAGACGGCCCGGCGGTACTCCTCGGGCATCCAGTCGGTCGCCTCCACCTTGCCACCCGAGGCGACATGCCGGTTGAACTCCTGGACCCGCACCGATTCGCTCACTGGCGCTCCCCTTTGCCATCTGCCTGCTTGGTTGCGCCCGCCCGCATCGATCTCCCCTCGTGCTGTGCCTCGAGCCCTTCCAGGAAGAGCTCGGCGTAGTGCTCGGCCAGGGCGTCGGGGCCGAGCGGCCCGTCCGGCCGGTACCAGTGGGCGATCGCGTTCATGGCCGAGAGGATGAAGACAGCGGCCAGCTTGGGGTCGGGCGCGGCCAGCTCGCCCGAGGCCACCCCCTCGGCCACCACCCGCTCGAAGTAGCCCTGGTAGGCGGACCGGGACCGGCCGATGGCGGCCCGCCGCTCCTCGCCGAGGAAGCTCCACTCGAACAGGAACACCTTGGCCCGCTCGCGGCCCCCGGTGACCACCCGGACGTGGGCCGCGACCATCTCCCGCAGGCGCTCGGCCGCCGGGCCCGGCCGTTCGGCCACCGGCCGCACGGCGGCGTGGAAGTTCTCGGCCGCCTCCTCGACGATCGCCGCCAGCACCGCCTCCTTGGAGGGGATGTGGGAGTAGAGGCTGCCGCCCTGGAGGTCGAGGGCCCGGGCGATGTCGCGCATGCTGGTCGCCGCGTAGCCACGGGAGCTGAACAGGGCGCTGGCCACATCCTCGATCTGGCGTCGCCTGGTCTGCACGTCCGGTCTCCTAACGAACAGTTGTTAGGAAACGATAGCAGGGGCAGCCACACCCCGGCAACGAAACGAGCACAGGCCGTTGATCCATCCCGACCCGGTTCGCGGGTCGGCGCCCGCGACCGGCCTGACGGGGTAGGTCAGGGGGTGGGCGGGTCGTCGTCCGGGTCGTCGGGGAGGTCGCGGGCGGCGGCCGCCCGGCCTCGCTCCAGGCCGGAACGGTACCGGGACAGCATGCTCCTGACCTGCTCTGGCGAACGGGCGGCGGGCCGGGAGGCCGGGTTGCCAGGGGCCGCCAGGTCCGGGGCCAGGCTGGCGTGGGGCGCCCGCTTGGGCAGGGGCGGGTCGGCCTCGGGGATCTGGGTCACGTACCTGCGCAGGGGCAGGCTGGCCAGGGCGGCGGCGTCCTCGCCGTCGCCCACGTCCGGCGGCGGTTCGCCCGAGCCCTCCGAGGGGGCCGGCTCGGCCCCCGAGACCAGCAGCTCGGGGAGGAACACGAGCGCCGTCACCCCACCGTAGGGCGAGCGGCGCAGCTGCACCCTGACGTCGTGACGGCGGGCCAGTCGCCCGGCCACCCAGGCACCGAGCCCCTGCTCCAGGTCGTCGCCGGCCGCCGGGTCGCCGGCCAGGCGCCGGTTGACCGTCTCCAGCTCCCCGTCGGTCATGCCGAGGCCACGGTCCTCGACCTCCAGGACGTAGCCGGACCCGACCTCCTGCCCCCCGACCCGGACACGGGTCTCGGGGGCCGAGAAGGCGGTGGCATTGTCCACCAGCTCGGCCAGCAGGTTGGCCAGGTCCTCGGCGGCCGGGCCCGGCACCAGCAGGTCGCCGGCGACGTCCAGGTCGACCCGGGCGGCGTCGGGGTTGTCGCTGACCGCAAGGGCGGCCACCTCGCCCAGCGGGGCTGGGCCGTCCCAGTGGCGGGCGGGTTCGCCCCCGGCCAGCACGATCAGGTTGTGGGCGTTGCGCCGCGCCCTGACCGCCAGACGGTCGACCTGGAGCAGCCGCCCTGCCAGCTTGGGGTCGCCCTGGTCGCGGCTGACCTGGTCCAGCAGCTCAAGCTGCTGGTCGACCAGGTCCTGGCTGCGCCTGGCCAGGTCGGCCAGCCCCGGCCCGGCATCGGGCAGCGACGCGGCCCGGGACTGCGGCGGGTCGCGCTGTGCGGCGGCCGGGGGGGCGTGGACAACCGGACGCCCGCCCTTGCCCGTTGGACTACGCTCCCCCTCCGGGGGGCTCCGCACCGGGAGCCAGGGGTCCAGCGTGTCCAGGACCCCCGCGCCTGGGGCCTCGGCGCCTGGGGCCTGGGCGCCTGGGGCCACTGCGCCTCGGCCCCCCGTGCCTGGGGCCAGCGCGCCTCGGCCTCCCGCGCCTCGGCCCCCCGCGCCTCGGCCCCCCGCGCCTGGGGCGGAGGGGGCCGGGGACCGCTGGGTCTGGGCGGAACCGCGGGTGCGGCGGGCGCGGCCGGGGGCCAGGACCAGGAGGACGACCAGGGCGCTGGCGGCGAGGAGGAAGGCGGCGGCATAGGCCAGGACCCGTCGGTCGGCGGACCGGTCGGTCAGGCCGGCCAGGCGGGTCACCTCGGCGGTCAGGCCGGGCTCGATCTCGCGCATCCGCTCGACCCTGGTCGCGGCCGTGTCCGACCAGCCGGCCAGGTCGGGACCGGCGCGCTGGCCCGGGGGGGCCTCGAGGGCGGCCTTGCGCAGTCGGGCGGCCCGCTCGACCTCCCCGGTGGCGAAGGCCCTGGCGTAGTGGGCCATCTGCGCCGGGCTGGCCAGGGCGGCGAACTGGTCGAGGAGCGCGTCCTGGCGGCCGGCGAGGAAGGCCAGCCGGGTGCGCTCCGCCTGGTCGAGCCGGCGGCCGGCCGCCGCCTGGGCGGCCCCCTCCCGCTCGCGGTCGGCCAGCTCCTTGGCCCGCGAGAAGGCGGTGGCCGCGGACACGGCCCGAACCAGCTCGGCGTCCTGGCCGGCCTCGGACAGGCCGATCTCGCCGCCGACGGCCAGAAGCCCGCCCACGATCTCGGTGTAGCGGCGGAACACGGTGGCCGCCGCGGCCGCCTGGCCCGACCCGGCCGGGGCGTCGACCGAGGCCCGCAGGGCGGTCAGGCCGGCCAGCTGGGCCAGGCCGGTGTCGAGGCGCTGGTGGAGCCGACGGTCCCGGTCGGAGATCTCGACCCGGACGGCGGCGTCACGGTAGTCGGCGGCGGCCGTGTCGACCGTCCGACGGGCCCCTTCGAGGGCCGGCCCCGCGGAGGGCTCCGCGGACAGGCTCCGTTCCCGCTGGAGCTCCCGCACCAGGGTGGTCAGGGCGCCGGTGTACGGCGCCAGCCCGCGGACCCGCTCGGCCCGGGTGCCTGCCCTGAGGCTGTCGGCCGCGCCGAGCCCGGCCAGGACCAGGACGGCCAGCAGCGCCACGGCGAGCGCGACCACCCCCGCCGACCGGCGCGTGGCGCTCTGGGCGGGCTGCCCCATCTTCTCCCCGGTCCGCTTCACAGACCGGCTATGAAACAGGTTCGAGGGGATTGCCTCAACTACCGGTCAACCGTCACGTACGTCACCCTTGGCCTCAGGGCACGGCGTGGTGGCCGCGGACCAGGCGGCTGGTGAAGGCGGCCCGGCGGACGGGCGGGACCCGGCTGCCGACCCGGGCCACGAACAGGTTGGCCGGGTCATAGGCGATCTCGGGCTCGTCGGTGCGGAGCGACTCGAACCCGGCGGCCCCGAACACGCGGCCCAGGACCCGCCGGTAGGCGACGGCCGACAGGCCGCTCTGCTCAAGGTCCCAATGCCAGGCCAGGCCGGAGGCGATCAGGATGAGGTCCTCGAACGGGTCTGGCTCGACGGCGAAGCGGAGCAGGGCGCTGGCCACCCCGCCCCGCCGCCAGCCGCTGGCCACCTCGATCGCCCCCACCTCCAGCAGGCCCGGCAGGCTGCCGAAGCGGGTCCCTGGCTCGGGATCGAGCACGGCCACGTACCCCACCACCACCCCCTCGGGGGTGTGGGCGACCACCACCTCGCCGGTCGGCTCCTCGGCGATCCGGGACAGCACCTCCCGCTCCTGGCCGGGGTCGCGGACGAACGCGTGGATCCCCGGGTCGACCTCGAGCCGGCGCAGCAGCGAGGCCGGGCAGCGGTCGCGCAGCACCAGCGGCCCGCCCGGAGCATGGTGCTCGCCCGCCCGCGGCTCCCACCCCGGCAGGCGCCCGGCCCCGCCGGCCCGCCGGGCCAGCGGATAGACCACGCGCACCGACGGCGGCAGGGCCAGCCGCCGCGCCGCCCTGACCGTCCGCTGGTTGCGCTCCCCCAACGACCGAACCCCGGGCCCGCCACTCCCCCGTCGCCGCCGAGGCTCCAGCCAGCCCGACCACTCGGCACGCTTGCGCGCTGGGCGCGCGGCCAGCCAGGCCGACGGGACCCGGGCCGGCAGCCGGCGGCCGCTGAGCTCTGACCAGAGCAGCGCCCAGGCCCGCGGGACCACCTGGTCGAGGTCGTAGCCGCCGCCCCCGGTGGCCACCCAGCGCCCCTGGCAGTGGCGGTGGGCGAGCCGGTGCAGCCGCCTGGCCAGCTCCCGGAAGCCCCGCAGGCTCAGGGTGAGGTCGCTGAGCGGGTCGGTGGCATGGCCGTCGCAGCCGTTCTGGGTGACCAGCAGGTCGGGCCGGAACGCGGCGGCCAGCGGCTCGACGACGGCGTCGAATGCGGCCAGGAAGCCGTCGTCCCCGGTGCTCGGCTCGAGGGGCACGTTCACGCTGCGCCCCCTCCCTGGCGGGCGGCCCAGCTCATGGACCTCGCCCGACCCGGGGAACAGGTAGCGGCCGGTCTCGTGCAGGCTGACCGTGCACACCCGCGGGTCGTCGTAGAAGGCTGCCTGGACGCCGTCGCCGTGGTGGGCGTCGAGGTCGACGTACAGCACCCGCAAGGGCCAGGCCCTGGTGCAGCGGGCGATGGCCACGGCGACGTCGTTGACCAGGCAGAACCCGACAGCCCGGCGCCGCTGGGCATGGTGCAGCCCGGCCACGGGCGCGAACACGTGGGCCAGGTCGCCGGCGGCGACCGCGTCCACCGCGGCCATGGTCGCCCCCGCGACCAGCCGGGCCGCCTCGTCCATTCCCGGGAACGGCCGGTTGTCCCCGACCAGCCCGAAGCGGGTCGCCTCGGCCGGGTCGGCCGGCGCCGGACCCGGGGCCGAGAAGCGGGCCAGGGCCTCCAGGTAGTCCCGGTCGTGGATCAGCTCCAGGTCGGCGTCGGCCGCCGGGGCGAAGGTCAGCAGGTCGTCGTCGTCAAGGACCTTGGCCGCCCGCAGCAGCGACAGGCCGGCGTCCAGCCGGCCGGCCTGGAACGGGCGGTCGGGCCCGAAGTCGTAGGCGGCCAGCCGCCCGTCGGCGGCGACCGCGGCGGCGCCGCTCACCGCTCGTCCGGCTCGGGCCGGCCGGGGCCGGTGGCCGGGAAGCCCGCGGCCACCAGGGCGGCCACCACCGGGGCGGCGTTGATCGTCCCGGCCCGCAGGACGACCCCGCGGGTGCCCGGCTCCGGGCCGGGCTCGGTGACCACGGTGAGCAGGTTGACCCCAAGCTCGCCGACCACCGTCATGGCCCGCCCGAGGGCGCCGGGCACATCGGGCAGGACCAGGGTGATCCGGCTCGACGGCTCGCCGCCTCCCAGCAGCTGCAGCAGCACCGAGAACAGGTCGGACACGGTGAGGATGCCGACCAGCCCCTCCTCGGCCACCACCGGCAGGCAGCCGATGGCGTTGTCGACCAGCAGCCGGGCCGCCACCTCGACGGGCTCGTCGGGCCAGACGGTGACCGGCTGGCTGGTCATGACCTCGGCCACCGGGCGGTCGGCGAGCGACTCGGCCACCTCCACCCCCGCCCCCGGCCAGGTCTCCAGGTCGCGCTCGGAGACCACCCCGACCAGCTCGGCCCCGGCCACGACCGGCAGGTGCCGGAACCGTCCCCGGCGCATGGCCGACATGGCGGCGGCCACGGTGGCCCGCGGCGACACCGTCACCGGCCCCCCGGTCATCGCGTCAGCGACGAGCATCCCGACTCACCGGGGCACCCCCTTGGGGTTCCCCGGACCCCTCCGGGGTTGGGCCGCCTTGACGAACCGGCCGACCTTGAACGCCGAGGGGCAGAGGTCGGCCAGCTCGCAGCGGTCGCAGCGGGGGTCCTTGGCCGTGCAGACCTCGCGCCCGAACCAGATCAGGCGGTGGGAGAAGATCGTCCACTCCTCCATCGGCAGCAGCGCCATCAGGTCGCGCTCGACCTTGACCGGGTCGTGGTTGCTGGTCAGCCCGAGTCGCCGCGAGAGCCGCCCCACGTGGGTGTCGACCACCACGCCCTCGTTGCGGGAGAAGAAGGTGCCAAGGACCACGTTGGCCGTCTTGCGGCCGACCCCGGGCAGCTCGACCAGCTCGTCGATGGTCTCGGGGACCTCACCGCCGTGGTGCTCGAGCAGGTAGGCGGCCGCCCCCTGGATCGACCTGGCCTTGTTGCGGAAGAACCCGGTGGCGTGGATGGCCGCCTCGACCTCGGCCCGGTCGGCGGCGGCCAGGTCGGCCGGGGTCGGGTAGCGGCGGAACAGCTCGGGCGTGACCTGGTTGACGACCACGTCGGTCGACTGGGCCGACAGGATGGTCGCCACCAGCAGCTCCCAGGCCGAACGGTGGTCGAGCGCGGTGGTGACGACCGGGTAGCGGGCGGCCATCCGCTCCCGGATCTCGGCCACCCTGGCCAGCCTGGCGGCCTTGGATTCCCGGCGGCGCCGGGGCACCGCGGCACTCGAGGAGGCGGGCATGGCGGGATGGTAAAGGCCTGTCTCCGGATCGGCCACTGAAGTCCGGGGCCAAACGTGCCGAGAAAGGTTGGGGACCGCGCGCTTGGGGAGGGTGCCGTGACCGGAAACGACGTCAGGGACGAGTGGCGGGCGCCGCTCGACGACCTTCGCACACTTCGCGAGTCGTTGCGGGAGGAGGAGCAGCGGGTCAGCTACTGGCGGCAGCTCGTCCAGGGCCGGCTCGACCTCGTCCGCACCGCGCTCGAGGGGGGCCATCCGAGCGCCGACGACCTGGCCAGCCTTGCCGCGGCCCGGCCGCGGGACGGGGCCAGGCGGCGCTCGCCGGCGGCCACCAGCCTGGCCCTGGAGGGGCTCGTCAGCCCCCTGGCCGGCCTGGAGGGGCTCTGGGACGCGCCGATCGCCTGGGACGACCCGCCGGCCCTGCACCGGCTGGAGCGAGGGCTGGTCGAGGCCGAGGTCAAGCTGTCGGCCTACCGGCGGGCGCTGCACGAGCGGATCGACGCCTGCACGGCCCAGCTGGTGGACCACTACCAGCGCGATCCCGCTCAGATCGTGAGGTGACAGTCAGCGACATAGCGTTGCGTACGGTGGTTGCAGGCTTCACAAACCGGTCAGCAGGCCGTACGCTGATCCTCGTACGAGGAGGCGCTGTTGGGCATCGCTGTCCGGCATATCGGTCGGGCGACCCTGCTCGGTGCGGGTGCTCTGGCCACCACGCTGGCCGCCGAGGTCATGGCGGCCCGGCGCCACCGGTTTGTTCCCGCTGAGCCGCCGCTGGAGATCAGCGGCACGATCGGCCCGGAGGACGGCGACCCACTTACGCTGGTCGTTCTCGGTGACAGCTCGGTCGCCGGGGTCGGCGCCGACGCCGCCGAGGACACCCTCACCTACGGGGTGGCCAAGGCGCTGAGCGACCAGTACCGGGTCAGCCTGCACGCCCTTGGCGTCTCCGGCTCCCGGCTCTGCGACGTTGTCGACCGCCAGCTCCCGCAGCTGGAGGGCCTGGGCGCCGACATCGTGCTGGTCTGCGTCGGCACCAACGACGTCACCCACGGCACCACCCTCCGTGAGGCCCGGCGCCAGCTGCGGCTGCTGGTCGCCGGCCTGGCCGAGGTCGCGCCCGAGGCCAGGGTGATCGTGTCGGGCCTGCCCCCGGCCGAGACGGCGACCGCCTTCCACCGTCCCCTGCGCGACCTGCTCGGGCTCAGGGCGCTGCTGTTCACCCGCCTCTACCGGGCCGAGCTGGCTCCTCACGGCATCTCGGTGTTCGACATCGCCAAGCTCACCAAGTCGGCCTTCCACGGTAAGCGGGAGATGTTCAGCGCCGACAGGTTCCACCCCTCCAGCGCCGGCTACGCCTTCCTCGGCACCGTCTACGGCCGGGCCGTCCGCGAGGCCCTCGACGCCGCCGCCCTCGACCTCCAGCCCGACCCCGAGGCCGAGCTCGCCGGCTAGTCGAACAGCTCGTCGAAGAAGCTCTTCTTGCGGCGCTTCTTCGAGCCCTCGCTGTAGCGGCGGTCGTCGTCGTCGCGGTCCTTGAACGGGTTGGGGATGCTCTGCTGCCGGCCACGCTCGTCGTCGCGCTCGCTGGGGGCCGGGTTGCCGCCCTGCCAGCCCTGCTCGGCGTCGACCAGGCGCTCGAGCTCGCCCCGGTCGAGGAAGATGCCGCGGCAGTCGGCGCACTGGTCGACGGTGACGCCGCTGCGCTCGTAGGTCCGCATGAGCCCCTGGCACTTGGGACAGATCAGGTCGGTTGCCAACTTGGATCGCCTCCTCGCGTCGAGTCGTCGAGTCTAGGTTCAGCCCGCGACCACCGCGAACCGCGGGGTGACCCCGAGGAGCCGGGCGGCCGGCGGCTGCTGGAGCAGCTCGGCCCACTCGATGTCGCCCAGCCGCTCCAGCCGGGCCGGGCCCCAGCCGGCCGCCTCGACCAGCTCGACCACCTGGTCGGGGTGGGTCCCCCCGGCCAGCGGCAGCTCTTCGGTCACCGACGGGTCGTAGTGGTCGTGGTGGTGGTCGGGCTCCCCGCGGAGCTTGCGCAGCCCATCCCTGGCCCGGGAGCGCAGGGCCTCAACCGGGTCGCCCCCGCCCCACAGGCCCTCGAACAGCACCAGCCGCCCCTCAGGGGCGACCCCGCGCCAGGCGGCGAGCGCGGCACCGGGGTCGGGCAGCGTCCACAGCAGGTGCCGCTCGATCACGACGTCGAACGGCCCGGGCGGCGGCTCCTCGGCGCCCCCCTGGACCACCTCGACCTCGAGGCCGTCGCGGTCGGCGTGCTCGCGCAGACGCTCCAGCATCCCGCCGGACAGGTCGAGGGCGGTCACCCGATGGCCGAGCCGGGCCGCGGCCAGCGACAGGAACCCCGTCCCGGCGCCGACGTCCAGCACCCGGCACCCCTGGCCGGGCAGGAACCGGTGCAGGGCGGCGTTCCAGGTGGCCCGCACGGCCGGCGAGGCCACGGCCCAGCCGTGGTCGGAGGAGTGGTCGTAGGTGGCCGCGTCCGCGTCCCACCACGCGCGGACCTTGCCGGTCAGGTCGCCCGGGTCGCTCACGGCACGGGAGGGCGGGTGTTGGTCACGGGCCGGACGACCCGGCCGGCGGCGCGCTCGCGGGCCAGGCGGCGGTCCTCGCGGACATTGACCACCTTCTCCTCGTAGCTGGCCCAGGAGATCAGGATGCCGAGCACGGCGCAGAGCGCGATCAGGTCGCCGGCCCCCCACAGGATGGCCCCGCCGACCTGCTGGTCGGCCAGCGGCGTCGGGCCCCAGGAGCGCTGGAAGGTCTCCAAGGTCGGGGCCAGCACCCGCCCGCTGTTCATGATCGCGACCCCGAGGAAGGCGTGGAACGGGACCATCAGGAACACGAACAGCAGCCTGGCAGGGTGGGGCAGGCGCCAGCGGGACGGGTCGAGGCCGACCAGCGGCCACCAGAACAGCAGCCCGACGGTCAGGAAGTGCACGTGGACCAGGTCGTGGACCAGCGGCTGGCGCAGGGTCAGGTCGAACAGCGGCGAGAAGTAGAGCCCGTACAGGGTGAGGGTGAACAGCACCCAGGCGACCAGCGGGTTGCCGATCACCCGCATGGGCGGGCTGTGCAGCACCCGGATCATGCGGCGGCGGGTTCGGCCCTTGGCCACTCGCAGGGCCAGGGTGATCGGCGCTCCGAGGGCCAGCAGGGGGGCCGCGATCATGGTGAGCAGCATGTGCTGGGCCACGTGGACCGAGAACAGCGCCGTGTCGTAGGCCTCGACCGGCGACAGCAGGGCGACGGCGATGGCCGCGACCCCGCTCAGGAAGTAGGCGGTCCGCCGGGCCGGCCACTCCACCCCACTGGCGACCAGGCGCCGCCTGGCCTGGAGGTAGGCGATCGCCAGGGCCAGCAGCCCCACGGTGACCAGCGGGTTGAACGACCAGGAGAGCAGCAGCCGGGCCGGGGTCGGGGCCGGCACCGTCGACCCGGGCGCGGGCCCCGCCAGGGCGGTCCCGGCGCCGGCGGCCAGCCAGGTCAGCGCGAGGACACCGGCGGCAATCACCCGGCGCCCGGCCCTGCGAGACCACTTCTGGACCACGGGCTCAGCTTACGCCGGCGGGTTCGGCCCGGCGCGGCGAGCGAAACCCGGCCAGTCCGGCCACCACCATGGCCGCGCCCAGGCCGAGGGTGAAGGTGATGGCGGCCCGGGTGACGACCGGGCCGAAGCTGGAGGTTAGCTGGGAGCGGCCGAGAGCCGACAGGTCGGGCAGGGCCCCGGCCAGGGTCAGGAACACCCCGCCGAGCAGCAGGTAGAGCAGGCCGGTGTCGGCCTGGCCGCGCAGCAGCCGCCAGGCGGCCACCCCGGCCGTGGCCCAGCCGGCGGCCGAGGTGACGACCCCGTACAGCTCGGTGGCCAGCGGAGCCGTCGAGGCGAGCAGCGCCCCGGCGGTGTGGACCATGTCGGCGGCCACCGCCACCAGGGCCACGACGGCCAGGACCCTGGGCCGGCGGTAGCCGCCGGCGGCGGCCAGGGCGGCGGCGAACAGGCCCACCGCGATCAGCACCCACGGCCAGGGCGACGGCCCCGGCACCCAGGTGATGTCGCCCCTGACCACCATGGTCCGGTCGCCCTGGCGCAGCGGGACCCGCCAGTCGGGCACGATCACGTGGGGCGTCCCAGGGCTGGCTTTCACGGCCGGCGGGTCGGGGCCGGTCCAGTGGGACCGATGGTCGTGCCAGGCCGCCGACGGCCCGTCGCCGACCCGGCGCCAGTCGGGAGCGGCCTTGGGGTCGAACTCGGACGGGATGTCCGCCGGGGCGGTGCGGAAGCGGTTGGTGTAGGTGCTGGGCGACCGCTGGTTCTCGTACACGCCGCCGGGGCCGATCCGGAGATATGGCTCCAGCCGGTAGCCGAGCACCACCACCTCCTGGTCGGACCGGTTGGTCAGCTCCAGCTGCTCGCCGGGCACCGTCCGCACCGAGATGCCGGGCGCGCCCTGCTCGATGCCGCGGATCCCTGTCCGGTAGTTGCTCGCCTCGGTCCCGGCGCCGAGCGCGTGCGCGGCCGCCGGCCCCGCCGAGGTCACGCCGAGCAGCAGGGCCAGCCCGGCGACCACTCCAGCCCCCCGTGCCCGGCGGCCGATGCTCATCGCTTCCGCCCGCGCCCTGGTGGGGCGGGCCGCGACCGCTCGCGCAGGCGCAGCGCCAGGGCGGCGGCCACGATCACGACCGCGACCCCGGTGCCGAGCAGCAGGATCCGGGTGCGGGAGCTGCTCTGGGACCCGCCGGCCGACGGCGGCACCCCGACCATGACGTAGCCGGTCCTGGTCAGGCGGGCGCTCACCTGATGGCTGGCGGGGGTGTCGGTGCTCGGCAGCACCTCCCAGGCCCGGCCGTCGGCCGACGACAGCACCTGGTGGCCGCCCGTGTCGGCGACCGCGGTGGTCAGCAGGGGGTAGACGAGGCCGACGCTGGACTGACCGCCGAGGGCCTCCACTTTGGCGCCCGACGGCTGGTAGCTGGCCTGGATGCGGTAGGCGTTGCCGGCGCCGACCAGCCCGGAGGGGACCGGCCCGAGGGTCGCCGGGTCGGCCGGGTCGACCGTCACCTCGACCCCTGTCTGGCCCGACCGGGGTGGCACGGCGCCCTGGCTCAGGACCAGGTTGACCTGCCCGTCGCCGGTCGAGAAGGCGCCGAGCTGGGACCCCTCGAGGGCGAGCGCGAGGGTGAAGCGGGTCGAGGCCGGCGGCTTGTTGCCGGCGGCCAGGTCGGGGGGCGGGTTCACCCAGCGGTAGGGGGTTGGCGGGGCCAGCCCGTCCAGCAGGGGACGCCTGGCCAGGATGCTGGCCCGGCCGCTGACGGCCGCCCCGGCCAGGTACAGGGCCACGATCCCGACCCCGGCCAGGAGCGCAAGGCCGGACCGGGTCCGGGACCGGGACGCCCGCCCGTCCGGAGGCCGTAGCTGGCGATGGCCGGGAGTGCTCATCGGGACGGGCGGATGGCCGCGATGTCCGCGGTGGCGAACTGGGGTGGCCAGGTCACCTCGCGCCGGTTCACCTCCGTCCACTCCCAGATGACACTGGCCGCGCGGAGGTTGGCCCCGGCGTCGGCGCTACCCGCGGGGGCGAACTCGATGCCGCTGCCGTTGGGCAGGCCTCCCGCCGGCACCCTGACCTTGCGGGCCGCGGCGGCCACGTCGGCCGGCCGCATCGAGCTCGCGTCCGGCAGCACGTGGCGGAACAGCGCCCAGGCCCCGGAGAAGCCGGCCAGGGCGGCGGCGCTCATCGAGTGGCCGTTGGCCTTTCGGTAGGCGGCGTCGGCCCGATCCAGCAGCGCACGGGCCCCGGGGGCGAGGCCGGCCGGGTTGATCCCATGGGTGTCGGGCTTGTCGGAGGCGAACAGGCCGACCGCGTCGTCGCCGAGCAGCGCCCCGAACTCCGGCATGCAGTAGCTGGAGGAGGTGCCGATGCTGGCCAGCAGGGGCAGGTGCTGGCGGACCTGCTCCTGACGCAGCGCCACCCCGTCCTGGAGGTAGGCGACCACGAACAGCACGTCGGGCCGGGCGGCGGCGATCCTGGCCACCACCTTGGCCGGGTCGTAGCGGCGCGGGTCGTAGGCGACGTCGGCCACCGCCTTCAGGCCTCGGTCGCCCAGCTCGGCCCGGGCGCCGTCGGCCACCGCCGCGCCGTACACGTCGTCGACGGCGGCGATGGCGAAGCGCAGGGACGAGGCCGGCCGGCCCAGCTTGGGGGCCAGCTGGTCGGCGACGAAGCGGATGGCCCCCCGGCCCAGCAGCCCCCCGGTCGGGGCGACCCGGAACACCAGGTCGCCCCCGCCCGGCCCGGCCAGCTTGCCCACCGCCCCGGTCTCCCAGAACAGCGACCCCCGCCCGGCCGCGGCCGTGGCCGCCGGGCTCGAGATCGTGCTGCCGTAGCTGCCCACGACCAGGTCGACCCCCCGGTCGGCCAGCGCCCTGATCGCCCCAGGGGCGGCGTCCGCCTCGGGCACGTCCACCTGGTCGAGCACCACCGGCCGCCCGCCGATGCCCCCCTCGGCGTTGATCAGCTCGGCCGCGACCCGGACCCCGTGGTACTCGTCGATCCCGCCCATCCCCTGCGTGCCACTCAACGGGTAGATGGCCCCGACCCGCACCGGGTCGGGGGGGTCGCTGGTGCAGGAGGCGACCAGCAGAAGGGCGAGGAGCAGGACAACTGCACGCAGGTGGCGCATGGTCTCAGGTCACCGCCAGGAGGTTGGCAACGGCATGGGTGACGGCCGGAACCGTCCAGCGGCCGGAAGCGTACCGCTGCCACGACAGCAACAGCGCGGCCCCAAGGTCGACCGGCATGGCCGCCACCCCGTACGCCGGCAGATGGACCAACGCGAACACCCCGGCACTCCCCACCACCGCAGCCACAACCCCGAACCGGAGCAGCCGTTCGTACAGCACCCGCCGGAACAACGCCTCCTCGGCCACCGCCGCCCCCAACGCCAGCCCGACCGCCACACCCCCCGCCCGCCGATCCGCCACCGGCCCGCCCACGACCGCGGCCCCCGCCACCCCGACCAACCCGAGCAGCAGAGGTGCCGTCCACCCGAGGGGCGCCCGGGCTGGCGGGCTGACCTGGTCCCGGCGCACCGCCAGCGCCCCCACCAGCAGCACCAGGTACCCGACGGCGAGCAGCGGCACGGCGAACGCCGCCCCGCCCAGGGCCGGGCGGGCCAGCAGGAACAGGAGCCCACCGGCCACCGCCAACCAAGCCCCCGGGTCAGCCGCCGGGGCGGGCCCGGGGACTGTGGACAACCGGGCGACCCACCCGCGGCGACGGGCGACGCTCCCCCACCGTTGGGTGTTGGTCGTCATCCGGCGACCTCGAAGGCGGCCTGGGTCAGGACCCGGGGGTCGAAGGGGGCGTGGTCGGCGGCG
>JASLIH010000280.1 GCA_030152105.1 Actinomycetes bacterium | reverse complement strand
GGCAAGGTGGTCGTGGAGGTGGCGTGAGGGACCGCGCCGCCCGGGACCCGCTCGACACGGACCTCCCCGGGGGGCACAGTGGCGTCGATGAGTGGTCCGGTCAGCACGGTTGACGCGCCTCCGGCGGAATCGCGGGCGGGGGCGGTCAAGTCGGCCTGTGTGGAGATCACGCCCAGTCGCGAGGCGACGGTCGGGGCGATGCCGGTGCGGCGGGCGCTTCCCCGTCGGGAGCGGCGGACGGTGGGGGCGTGGTGCTTCGCCGACCACATGGGACCGGAGCTGGTGACCGAGACCGAGGGGCTCGATATCGGCCCGCATCCGCACACCGGCCTGCAGACGGTCACCTGGCTGGTCGCCGGGGAGGTGCTGCACCGCGACAGCCTCGGCAGCGAACAGGTCATCCGGGCCGGGGAGCTCAACCTGATGACCGCCGGGAACGGCGTCACCCATTCCGAGGAGGCGACCGGCCGGTACCGCGGCCAGCTGCACGGCGTGCAGCTGTGGGTCGCCCAGCCGGAGGCGACCCGGCACGGCCCGGCCGCCTTCGAGCACCACGCCGAGCTGCCGCGGGTCGAGCTGGGCAACGCCCTCGCGACCGTGCTGGTGGGGAGCTTCGCCGGGGCGGCGTCGGGAGCGCGGCGCGACACCGCCCTGGTCGGGGTGGACGCAGCCCTCACGCCTGGGACAGGGGCGTGGCCGCTGGAGCCGGCGTTCGAGCACGCCCTGATCGTGCTGGAGGGGAAGGTGCTGGTGGGCGAGCAGGTGGTGCGGCCGGGCGAGCTGGCCTACCTGGGCCAGGGCCGCGAGGAGCTGGCCCTCTCGGCGGACGGCCGGACCCGGGTGCTGCTGCTCGGCGGCGAGCCGTTCTCCGAGCCCATCCTGATGTGGTGGAACTTCGTCGCCCGCTCCCGCGCCGAGCTCGACGGCGCCTACCGGCAGTGGGAGGCGGGCGACCCGCGGTTCGGCCGGCTCCGCTCGCCGTTGCCGCGGATCCCGGCCCCGCCGCCGTTCTGGGGGCCGCGCGCCTAGCCGGTGCCGTCCTGATCGGGCCCTCCAGGCCCGCAACCAGGTCACTGGAACCCCGCCCGCTCCAGGGTGGTTGTCGCAGCGGCGGGGACGGTGACGGTCCAGTTGCCGGCGGCCAGGTCTGCCCTGGTAAGGCTGGCCCGGTGGACCTCCCGGCCGCCGTAGGAGGCGACCAGCGTCCATTGGGAACCGACGTCGGGGATCTGGGAGAAGGTGGTCAGGGTCGTGGGCTCGGCCTCGCCCAGGCCGACCCGGTCGCCTGAGGCGTTCAGCGCGTCGACCTGGACCGCCAGCCCCGCCTGGTTGTCGATCCGTACGGTCACGTGGTCGACCCCGCCGCCGGCGGCGGCGCGGAGCAGCGCCAGGATCCCGACGACGGTGACCACCGCGGTGACGGCCAGGACCGCCCGCACCACCGGGTCGCCGGTGGCCGTCGGGCGATCCAGGCCCGTGTTCATGGACGGGGACATCACGATCTCCTCCCGGTTATCGCCGTTCCGCCGCTGCGCCGGGCAGGTTGCCGCCGCGGCCTGGGGCGTGAGCGCCGCTCGAAGGTGACCAGTAGCGGGGCGGCCACGAACACCGAGGAGTAGGTGCCGACGAGGATGCCGACCAGCAGGGCCAGCGCGAAGTCGGTCAGGGTGTCGCCGCCGAGGACGAACAGGGCGGCCAGGATGAACAGCGCGCCCAGCCCGGTGTTGACGGTGCGGGGGATGGTCTGCAGGCAGGCGTTGTTGACCAGGCTGGCCAGCGGCTCCCTGGTCCGCCCGCGGAGGCGTTCGCGAATGCGGTCGAACACCACCACGGAGTCGTTGACCGAGTAGCCGATCACCGTCAGCAGAGCGGCCAGGAACACGCCGTCCAGCGGCTTGCCCAGCCAGGCGAACAGCCCCAGCAGGATGACCACGTCGTGGAACATGGCCGCGACCGCGGCCGCCCCGAAGGTCCAGCGGAACCGGACGGCCAGGTAGCCGAGCTGCACCACCAGCGCGATCCCGATCGCGATCAGGGCCTTGCTGCGCAGCTCGGCCCCGATGGTGGGGCCGATGAACTCGTCGCGCAGCTCCTCGACCTGATCGCCGGCCTGGGCGACGGCCCGCTGCACCCGCTCCTCGCCCGCCTCGTCCAGCTCGCCGGTGCGGACCGTCAGGTTGCCGTCCCCGGAGGCCTGCGCGACCGCCCGGGGGAAGCCGGCGTCGGCCAGCGCCTGGCGAGTGGCGTCCAGGTCGACCGGCCGCGACGTCCGGTACTCGAGCAGCCGCCCGCCGGTGAACTCGACCCCGAAGCTGGGTCCCCGGACGACCAGGCCGGCCCCGGCCAGGACCAGCGCAACCAGCGATCCGGCCAGCCACCAGCGGCCCTTGGCGATCAGGTTCGGGCCGCGGGTGGCGAGCCAGCCGGCCAGCCGCCCACCGCCGTCCAGGCCCAGCAGACCGGGGCGCCGGCGGACGGCGGCAGCCCGGGTGACCAGCTCGACCAGCACCCGGGTGACGACCAGGGCGGTGAACAGCGACACCAGGACCCCGACCGACAGGGTCACCCCGAACCCGCGCACCGCGCCCGAGGCCAGGAAGAACAGCAGGCCGGCGGCCAGCAGGGTGGTGACGCTGGAGTCGGCGATGGCGCTGAACGCTCTGGTGAACCCGCGTTCCAGCGACAGCCGAAGGCTGACGCCGGCTCGATGCTCCTCGCGCATCCGCTCGAACACCAGCACGTTGGCGTCCACGGCCATGCCGATGGCAAGCACGAACCCGGCGATCCCGGGCAGCGTCAGGGTGGAGCGCAGGGCCAGCAGCACGGCGAACGAGATCAGCCCGTAGCAGACCAGGGCCACCGCGGCCAGCCCGCCGAGCAGCCGGTAGTAGGCGATCATGTACAGCATCGTCAGGGCCGCCCCGAGCACGGCGGCCTGCACGCTCGCCTGGATGGCGGCCTCCCCCAGGGTCGGGCCGACGGTGCGCTGCTCCACCACCTCGACCGGGACAGGCAGGGCCCCGGCCCGGATGAGCAGCGCCAGGTCGCCGGCCTCCTCGCCGGTGAAGTCGCCGGTGATCACCGTCTGGCCGCCACCGATGCCCTGCTCGCAGGCGACCGAGGAGTCGACCTGGGGGCTGGAGATCACCTGGCCGTCGAGCACGATGGCGACCCGCCGCGTTGGGTCTCCGAGCTGCTGGCAGGCCGCCTCGCCGGTCAGCGCGGCCCAGCGGCGGCCGCCGTCGCCCTGGAGCTCGATCGCGACCTGCCAGCGGGCCTGGAACTGGGGGTCGAGCTCGGCGCGGGCGTCCCCGACCGCGTCCCCGGTCAGGGCGGGCGGGCCGAGCCGCAGCCGGCCGCCCTCCTCGTCGGCCAGCACCAGGTCCGCGTCGCCGGCCGGCGGGGCGGTCGTGGCCGGTTCGCCGGAGGCGGGCCCGGCCAGGCCCAGCACCGGGTGGAAGGCGAGCTGGGCCGTCCGGCCGATGACCTCGACGGCCTCCTTGGGGTCGTAGACGCCGGGCAGCTCCACGATCACCCGCCGCTCCCCCGAGCGCTGCAGGCTCGGCTCGGCCACCCCCAACTGGTCGACCCGGTGGCGCAGCACCTCAACGGTTCGGGCCACGGTGTCGCCGTCGACCTGCCGTTCGGGGCTGTCCTTGGCTTCGAGGACGATCTGCGTGCCGCCGCGCAGGTCAAGGCCGAGGCGGGCGGGGCGGGTGGCGGCCAGCCAGCCGGCCGCTCCGAGCACGAGGAGCACGGCGACCAGACGCCACCCGAGGTGACGAGACAACGAAAGGAACCTCCAGCATCAGCCCACGCCGGATCAGGTGACGGCGCGGGACGGCTTCGATCAGGCCGGCTGGAGGGAGGGCGGTGCCCGGGCTTCGCGGTGGGTGGACCACAGGAGGGACCGGACCGGTACCGGGCCCGGCCGAGGCCGTCGCGCCCCCAGCCCGAAGCTGGCCGCGAGCGCGGCGACGACCAGGCCGAGGACCAGCGGGACGAGGCGGCCGCCCGGGTCCGGGCGCTCGGCCGCTGGCCGCAGCGCCGGGGCACGACCCGGCGGGACCGCCGGGTCGAGGACCAGCAGCGGGCGGCTCATGGTCAGCTCGTCGGTGGGGGTACCCGCGGCCGAGGCCGCCAGACCGCCCACCCAGAGCCACCCGAGCACCACGGCGAGCACCACGAGCCCCGTGGTCGCCTGCCGCCGCCGGTTCACCCCCATCGTCACTCGACGGTACTGGATGTCCCGCCGCCCGCCAAGGTGGTGCCGCTCTCGTCGACCGCGTCGGGGCTGCGCATGGGCTCGCGGCGGTGGTGGGCGGCCTGGCCGATGGCGTGGGCGGCCACCGGCGTGGTGAGGGCGAGCAGGGCGATGATGAGCACGACCCGGGCGACGATGGCCGGCTCGCCGCCCATGGCGGCGGCGACCAGCAGGGCCGAGACGCCCAGGAAGGCGGCCTTGCTGGAGGCGTGGAGCTGGGTGTAGACGTCGGGGAACCGGACGATGCCGTAGATGCCGAGCGTCATCACGGCCAGGCCGAGCACGATCAGCGCGTCGGCGATCCAGGCGGTCATGGCGGCGGTCCTTCCGCTGGCCGGTCGGGCTGCTCGAAGGGCCGCCGGTCGCCGAGGTAGCGGGCGGCGGCCAGGGTGGACACGAACGACAGCAGCGCCAGCGCGCCGGCGGCGTCCAGCGGGTAGGAGCGCTGCTCCTCCCCGGCGACCAGCCCGAGGAGTCCCACAAGGACGAGGACGGCGGCGTCCAGCGCGACCAGGCGCTCGGCGGTGGTGCGGGCCCGCCAGATCCACAGGACGGCGACGCCGAGCAGGACGGCCAGCCAGGTGATGCCGGCGAGGAAGACGGCCTGGTGCCTCACGGGAACACCCGCCGCTGGTAGCGCTGGTAGAGGCGGTCGATGCTGGCCCGGACGCCGTCCGGGTCGCTGGCGTCGATGACATGGAACAGCATCGTCCGGCGTCGCTCGTCCACCTCCAGCAGCGTCGACCCTGGCGACAGCCCGACCAGCAGGCCGGTGACGGCGACGCCGAGGGGGGAGCGCTCGCCGATGGGGATGGCGACGATCCCAGGGCGCTCCAGCTTCCGCAGATGGAGCACGCGCAGCGCCACGTCCCAGGTGCCGCGGGCGATCTCGGCCAGGACCACCGCCGCCAGCAGTGGGAAGGCGGCGATCCTGCCCGGGAGCGACGGGGCACCCGTTCCCCGGGGGGCCAGGAGGCGGCCGTGCAGCCAGCTCGAGACGGCGGTGGCCAGGAGCAGCCCCAGCGCCAGATCGAGGGGATGCGCGCTGCCCAGCACGAGCAGGTAGACGGCGGCCAGCAGGCCGATGCCGAGCAGGCGGGCCGCGGTCACGGGACCATCCCGACGAGCGCCTCGCCGGCCTGGTTGCTGAGGGCGAGCAGCGGCTCCGGCCACAGGCCCAGCGCCAGCACCACCACCGCCACCACGGCGACGACCGCGCGGGCGCTGGCCGGGGCGGGCCGGTCCTCGGGGTGGGGCCGCCAGAACTGGTGCTGGTAGATCTGGAACAGGTAGACGAAGGTGAGGGCGCCGCCGACGAACAGCAGGATCACGGTCGCCGCGCTCTGGGCCTGGATGCCGGCGTCGAACAGTGCCGCCTTGCCGAAGAAGCCGGCCGAGGGCGGCACCCCGGCGACGCTGAACGCGCCAACCGCGAAGGCGGTGGCGACCATGGGCCCGCGCAGGTCGACGGCCAGGAACAGCAGGGTCTTGCCGAGCGCGTTGACGACCGTGAACAGCGCCGCCGCGGACAGCGCTACCCGGCCGCCGACGCCAAGGGCGACGAGGACGTAGCCGGCGTGGCCGATGGCCGAGTAGGCCAGGACCTCGCGGCCGTCGCGCCGGCCGACCGCCTGCACCGCCCCGTAGATGATGCTGGCGCTGCCCAGACCGACCAGCACCCCCGCGCCGAGGGCGAGCTCGCGGGGCAGCAGGCCGGCCTCGAAGCGCAGCAGGCCGTAGGCGCCGATGTTGGCCAGCGCCCCGGCCAGCACGGCGGCCACGGCCGGGGGCGCGGAGCCGTAGACGCTCGGCAGCCAGAAGTGGAACGGGAACAGGCCCAGCTTGACCCCGAAGGCCACGAAGTAGAGCACGGCGATGACCACGGCGGTGTTCGGGTCCACGCCCCGGGCCCGGTCGGCGATGGCCAGCATCTCCAGGGTGCCGGTAGCCCGGTACAGCCCGGCGGTGGCGATCAGGAACAGCACCGACCCGAGCAGGTTGACCACGGCGAAGATCAGCGCCGAGCCGACCATGCGCCGCTCCCGTCCGAGCGCGGTCAGGGCGTAGGCCGACATCATCGCCAGCTCGAAGAACACATAGAAGCTGAACACGTCGCCGGTCAGGAACAGCCCGGTCAGGCCGACGGCGCAGAACAGCATCAGGGCCGGGAACAGCCGCTGGGACTGGCGCGAGGCGACCCCGTGCACCAGCGCGGCCAGCACCACGGCGACCGACACCAGGGCCAGGGTCACCCCCAGGGCGTCGGCCCGCAGCCTGATGCCGACGTCGGCCGGCCAGCCCCCGGCCACCACCTCGACCGGGCCGTCGGCCGCGACCCGGACGGCCAGGGCGCCCAGCAGGGCGACCGCCACGGCCAGCACCCCGGCCACCGCCCAGCCGACCGGGCGCCGCCGGCCGTCGCCGAGCGCGGCCACGGCGGCGGCCGGCCACAGGACCATCAGGGGCGCGACCAGCAGGCTCACGACGCTCGGGTCTCCTCCCGCTCGACCGCCGGGCCGCGTTCCAGCTCCTCCTCGGCGCTGCGCTCGCTGCGCGACAGCGCGTCCAGGTCGACGCTTCGGTGGGTCGTGTACACGCGGTAGGCCATGGCCAGCAGCAGCGCCGTGGTCGCGAAGCCGATGATCAGCGCGGTCAGGGTCATGGCCTGGGTGAGGGGGTCGCTGACCGCCTCGCCGCCGGTCAGGGGAAGGATGGGGGCCTGGCCGCGGCTCAGGCCGGAGGCGATCACGGTCAGGCTGGCCGCGTTGGCGACCAGCATCAGGCCGACCACCACCCGGAACAGGTCGGGCTTGAGCAGCAGGGTGGCGCCGGTGCCGAACAGGACGGCCACGACCAGGGCCAGGAGCAGGTTCATGGTTGCCCGCCTTCCTCAACCGGGGTACCGACGATCAGGTGGATGAAGGCCACCGAGAGCCCGAGGACGAGCACGAACACCCCGACGTCGAAGACGACGGCGCTGAGCAGCTCCAGGCTGCCGAGGTGGACGACCTTCCCGCCCGGGGCCGGGGCGTGCTGGAGGGGGGCGCCGCCGGCCAGCACGGGAACGAACGCCACCGCCAGCGCCACCAGGAGGCCGCCGACCGCCAGCTGGGCGGACCGGCGCACCGGCAGGGCCCGCTCCACCGCGGCCCGACCGAAGGCCAGGAACTGCAGTAGCACGCCCAGCGCGGCGATCACCCCGGCGGCGAACCCGTCGCCGACGTCGGCGTAGCCCTTGACCAGGACGGCGGCCGCGACCACGAGCACCGGCGCCAGCAGTAGCCTGGCCACCATCCGGGTCAGGACCGTCGTCACCACAGCCGCCCCCGGCGCAGCAGGGCGGCCACCCCGAGCAGGGCGACGACCAGGACGGTGATCTCGACCATGGTGTCGAGCCCGCGGAAGTCGGCAAGGATCACGGTGACCACGTCCTTGCCGTGGGCCTGCCCGGCCAGCGCCAGCTGCCGGGAGGCGGTGGTGTCGGTCGGGGTGGGCCGCGACAGGGCCGCCCACACCACCAGCAGGACCAGGATCCCCGAGACGGCGCCGACGATCGGGTCGCGGAACCGCCGGGAGCCGTGGGGAGGCAGGGCGGCCTCACGCCGCAGCACCCGGCGGGGCAGCAGGGCGAACACGGCCACGAACAACAGCGTGAACAGGGTCTCGATGAGGACAGCGACCAGCGCCACGTCGGGCGCCCCGAGCAGCGAGTAGGCGACGGCCAGGCTGAAGCCGACGCCGGACATGCCGATCGCGAGCGCCAGGTGGTGTCGCAGCCGGGCGACGACCAGGGCCGCCAGCGAGCAGGTGAGCAGGGCGACGACCAGGGGGGCGTCGCCCTGGGAGAAGGAGCCGACGCGGTAGGCGCCCTCGAACGGCGTCGCGGCGACGCCGATGCCGACCAGGACGCCGGCCGGGACGAGTACCGCCACGACCCGGGCCCGCAGGTCGCGCACCTCGATGTCGTGGACGGCGTTGGACAGCCGGTTCAGCCCGGCCAGGACGGCGACGTAGACGCGCTCGGGCCCGGCCAGCTGGCCCAGCCGCCGGAACCCCGAGAGCGCCGCCGTCAGCGCGGGACGCCCGAGGACCAGGGCAAGGCCGGCGGCGTAGGTGGCCAGGGCCATCAGGTTCTCGGTCCGGGTATCCAGATGGTAGGCGGCGTCGACCTGGACCGGCCCGGCGGCGGTGACTCGGGCGGCGGCCTGGGCGAGGGCGGCGAACGGCTCGACCACCACACCGCCGGCGACCACGAGCGCGCCCAGCACCACCACCGGGAGGACAAGCAGCCGGGGCACGGCGCGGGCCGGTCGCCGTCGCCGGCCGAGGAAGATCCCGGTCCAGAACCGGGTGACGTAGGCGAAGGTCAGGGCGGCGCTCAGGACGGCCACGACCGCCAGCCACTGGCCCCGTCCGGCCGCCGCCTTGAAGAACAGCTCGTCCTTGAAGAAGCCGATGGTGAGCGGCAGCGCGACCAGGCCGGCCGCGGCCAGGGCGCTGCCGGCGGCCAGGGCTGGCATGGCCCTGGCCAGGCCGCCGACCTCGGACAGGGCCTTGCCGCCGGTGGCCTCGGTGACCGCTCCGCTGGTCATGAACAGGGCGCTCTTGGCCAGGGCGTGGGCCAGCACGTAGAAGCAGGCCGCGGCCGCCCCGGCGGCCCCGCCGACGCCCAGCATGGTGACCACGTAGCCGTACTGGGCGATGGTCGAGTAGGCGAGCAGCCGCTTGAGGTGATCCTCGGAGAGCGCGAGCAGGCCACCGACGGCCATCGACACCACCCCCACGGCGAGCAGCCCGTCGAGCAGGACAGGGCTGGACGCGAGCAGCGGGTGCAGGCGGCTGAGCAGGAACACCCCGGCCGCGACCATCGCGGCCGAGTGCAGGTAGGCCGACACCGGTGTCGGGGCGGCCATCGCCCTCGGCAGCCAGAAGTGCAGCGGCGCCTGGGCGCTCTTGGCCAGCGCCCCGACGGCGACCAGGGCGCCGGCGAGGGTCACCGCCGGGCCGGCCGGGCCGGCGGTGACCCGGGCGAGCAGCTCGGGGATCGAGGTGGTGCCGTACTCGGCCCGCAGGACCAGGATCCCGATCAGCAGCAGCACCGCCGAGACGCCGGTCACCAGCAGCGCCATCAGGGCCGACAGCCGGGCCTCGCGGTGCTGGTGGTCGAAGCCGATGAGGAGGTAGGACACGATTGCGGTGAGGTCCCAGAAGAGGAACAGGAGCAACAGGTCCTGGGCGGTGACCAGGCCGACCATGGCCACGAGGAACAAGGCCATGAGGGCATGGAACCGCCGGCCGTCGGCCTGGGGCCGCTGCTCGTGCTCGAGGTGGCGGGGCAGGTAGGCGGTGGCGTAGGTGAAGACGGCGACGCCGATCCCGGTGGCCAGCAGCGCGTAGAGGGCGCCGAGGCCGTCGAGCCGGAAGGCCAGCCGGGCGTCCCAGGTCGGCAGCCAGGCGATGTCGAACCCGCCACCGCCGGCGAGCCAGGCTCCCAGCACGGCCACGAACGCGACCACCGCGACGGCGACGGCGGCGATGCCGGCCGCCCTCCCCGATCGCTCCCGGCCAGATGTGACCTCCACACTTCCCTCCAGGCCCAGGCGAGCGGCGACGCGTTCTGGCCGGGGTGAGAGTCCAGCACACCGGCGGGCCTGGTGCACGCGCGACGGTGCGGCCCGGTCAGACGAGCATCGCGGCCAGCGCCACCCCGAGCCCGATGGCGGCCGAGGTCGCGGTGATCTGGAGGGCTCGGCGGCGGTCCTCTTCCTGGGCCTGGGTGCGGTCGACGGGCTGCTCGTGGCCGCGGGCGCCGAAGTTGTAGAGGCCGCGGAAGCCGTAGTTGGCGCAGAAGCGCTGGCGGGCCTGGAGGTAGCCGGAGGCGGCCCCGGCGGCCGGGAGGGCCAGGGTCAGGCGCCAGGCCGGATGGAGGTCGGAGCGGAGCAGCACCGCGGCCAGGGCGGCGGTGACGGCCAGGCCGGCGTGGCCGGCGCGGCGGCGGAGCGCGATCTCCTCAGGGCCGATGTTGCAGGTGCCGGGAACATACTGCCCGGTCATGGCGCACCTCCGGGGGGTGGGACGGCGGGTAACGTGCTACTCTCGGTGTAGCACTGGTTCACGGTTGGCTTCGTACTTCACAGTCGAGCATGTCCCTTTGCCGCTGGCACCACCCGGCGTCGGCGTGATCGTTTACCTCCGAGCTAACGGAGGGAGGGACAACCAAGCATGACTGTTGGAACTGTCAAGTGGTTCAACACCAACAAGGGCTACGGCTTCATCAAGCCTGAGTCTGGCAACGACGTCTTCGTCCACGCCAGCGCCGTCCAGGAAGGCGTGGAACTGGCCGACGGCCAGGCCGTCGAGTTCGACGTCACCCAGGGCCAGAAAGGCCCCCAGGCCGCCAACGTGCGCCCGGTCGCCGTCCAGTAGCGGCCCGGAGGAGTTGATGTGAGCATGGCCCGCCTCGGTGGCACGCCGAGAGTCCTGCCCGACCAGCCGGTCGCGGCCGTCGACCCGGAGGTCGAACGGCTCGCCCACGTGATGGTGGACGGGCTGATCGAGCGGTTGGCCGCCGAGCCGGCGGTTCCCGCCACCAGCCTGCTCGACAACCTGGCCGAGCAGCTGAAGCAGGCCGCGAGCCTGCGCCGGCTCAACGTCATGCGCCGCATGCCGGGCCCGGGGCCGGCCGGTGCCGTGTCGCCCGCGACCCCGCGCCGGACGCCGGCGCGGCCCGCCGCTGGGGCGCAGGCGCAACCCCCGGCCTGAGCCGCCAGCACGTTTCCACTGGGCGCCAGAGCGCCCCGACCCACCCTGAACGGAGAGTCGTTCCCACTTGCCCGCAACATTGCCCACAACCCCGACCACCTCTTCATCCGCCCCCACCACGCCGGATCGCTCGTTCGCCGAGCTCGGCATCCCTTCGGTTCTGACCGCGGCCCTGACCGCCCGGGGCATCACCACGCCCCGCCCGATCCAGGCCCGCACCCTGCCCGACGCCCTCAACGGCCGCGACGTCCTTGGCCGGGCCGAGACCGGCTCGGGCAAGACCCTGGCGTTCGGGCTGCCGTTGCTGGTCCGGACCGCCGGCGCGCACACCAGGCGGACGGCCCGCCGGCCGCGCGCGCTGGTGCTGGTCCCGACCCGGGAGCTTGCCGACCAGGTCCACGACGAGCTCCTCCCCCTGGCCGACGTGCTCGGGCTGCGGCTGCTGGCCGTCTACGGCGGGGTCTCGCTCCAGCGGCAGGTCCAGCAGCTCCGGCGCGAGGTCGACGTCGTCGTGGCCACCCCCGGGCGGCTGGGTGACCTGCTTGACCGGGGGGCGTGCTCGCTCGACCGGGTCGACGTGGCCGTCCTCGACGAGGCCGACCACATGGCCGACATGGGCTTCCTGCCCGCGGTGAGGGCCCTGCTGGACCAGGTGCCGCGCGGGGGGCAGCGGATGCTGTTCTCGGCCACCCTCGACGGCCAGGTCGACACCCTCGTCCGCCGCTACCTCACCACCCCGGTGCGGCACACGGTCGCGCCCACCGCCGCCACGACCACCCAGATGGTCCACCAGGTCCGCGTTGTCGAGGCCGCCGAGAAGGTGGCCGTCGCGGCCGAGCTGGCCGCCCGCTCCGGCCGGACCCTGGTGTTCGTGCGTACCAAGCACCGCGCCGCCCGCCTGGCCCGCCAGCTGGACCGTGCTGGCATCCGGGCCGGCGCGCTCCACGGCAACCTGGCCCAGCCGGCCAGAGCCCGTGCCCTGAGCGCCTTCGCCGCCGGCAAGGTGCCGGTGCTGGTGGCCACCGACATCGCCGCCCGCGGCATCCACGTGGACGGCATCGACCTGGTGGTGCACTTCGACCCGCCGACCGAGCCCAAGGCGTACCTGCACCGCTCCGGGCGCACGGCACGGGCCGGAGCGGCCGGGACCGTGGTCACCCTGGCCCTGCCCGAGCAGGCCGGCGAGGTGGCCAAGCTCCACCGCCGCGCCCAGGTCACCACCTCGCCCTACCCCACCGCGGCCTAGCCGGGCGGGGCCGGGGTCGGGCGAGCCGCGCTAGCGGCCCCGACGAGGGTGGTAGCGCTCCATGACCTCGAGCAGCCGGTCGTGGTCGAGACGGTGGACGACGGCCCCGCCCCGGCCGGTCATGGTCTCGGCGGCCACCATGGCGTTGACGATGGCCTCCTCGGTGGCCTCGATGACCGCGTAGAACAGCGGGTCGATGCGCTCGCCGGACAGCATCTCGAGCGGCACGGTGAGTCGCCCGCCGGCCAGGCCCCGGTTGCCGGTCGCGAAGGCGAGGAAGATGTCGCCGCTGGAGTTCTCGCCGGCGCCGCCGGTGCGGGCCACCCCCAGCCCGGCCCGCTGGGCCAGGCGGTCGCACTGGTGCGGGAGCAGGGGAGCGTCGGTGGCGGCCAGGATGATGATCGACCCGCCCCTGGTCGGCCTCGGCGGGCCCGGCTCCGGGACCACGTCGGCGGGGAGCTCCTCGCCGACCGGCACACCCTCGATGCGCAGCCGCTCGCGTCGGCCGTGGTTGGCCTGGACCAGGACGCCCACCGTCCAGCCGCCGTCGGCGTCCTCCAGCACCCGTGACGCGGTGCCGACGCCGCCCTTGAAGCCGTGGCAGATCATGCCCGTGCCGCCACCGACGTTGCCCTCCGGGACCGGTCCCGGCCTGGCCGCCTCGATCGCCTCGACCACGTGCTCGGGGCGCACGTGCATGCCGTCGATGTCGTTCAGGGTCCCGTCCCAGGTCTCCCCCACCACCGGCAGGCTCCAGGCCTCCTCGCGAGGCGGCCCGCTGGCCAGCCGGGCCGCGATCAGGGCGTCGCGCACCACCCCGACGCTGTGGGTGTTGGTGAGGGCGACCGGTGAGGTGAGCAGCCCCGACTCGCGGACCCACTCAAGGCCGGTCAGCTCCCCGTTGCCGTTCAGGCGGTGGCAGCCGGCGAACACCGGCTCGATGTCGGGGTCGTCCGCGGAGGGGAACACCACCGTCACCCCGGTCCGCACGTCGTCGCCCCGGACCAGGGTGGCGTGCCCCACCCGGACCCCGGCCACGTCGGTGATCGCGTTCCCCGGCCCCGGCCGCCCGGTACCGATCACGATGCCAAGCTCCCGTGCCCGCATCGGCTACCAGCGGTCCCAGTGCACGACCTCGTCGAAAGGCCGGCGGGCCGGTCGGAGGAGCGCTCGCAGTTCCCGGTCGGCCGGGTAGCCCAGCCCGATCAGGTACACACAGAGATAGCCGTCCGGGAACCCGAGCACACGCTGGGCCTGCTCCTGGTCGGCCACCCCCGAGTGGCCCGAGCCGATGCCGAGGTCGGCCGCCATGGTCATCATGGGCGCCGTCGCCTGCCCGAACAGGTCTCCATCCGGGCGATCCTATCGGCAACGGCACCCGGTCGTACTCCGGCTCGTCGCTCAGTCCCAGGTCGTCCGGTGCTGTCATCAGGAACTGGCCGGACCCGACCGCCTCGTTCCAGGGGCAGAATGGAGGATGGCTCGACGAAGGGAGCAGAGCATGGACGTTCAGGAGATCGCCAGCCAGGCGCGGGACGCGCTGACCGTCAAGCGGGTGTTCGGGGAGCCGTACGAGAAGGACGGCCTGACCATCATCCCGGCCGCCCGGGTTCAGGGCGCCGTCGGCGCCGGCGGCGGCGAGGACCCACAGACCCAGGGCAAGGGCTCAGGCGGCGGCTTCGGCATGACCGCCCGCCCGGTCGGGGCGTTCATCATCCGCGACGGCGACCTGACCTGGCGCCCCGCGATTGACGCCACCCGGATCGCCATCGGCGGCCAGGTGGTCGCGATCGTCGCCCTGCTCACCGCCCGCGCCATCTACAAGGCCTGGGTCAAGGCCAAGCGCTAGCGCGAGCTTTGTGCGGGGACAGCGGCTGGGACCGGGATCCTCGGTCAGGGGAGCTGCACCAGGATTCGCCGGTCGTTGGCTCCTAGGACGAAGTGCTGCAACGCCCTGGCACGGTCGAGGCGACGGGGGCCGGCGCGACCACGTCCGGGCCGTGCAACTGCCGGCTCCGTCGGCTTCGGACCTGCGCGAGTAGGTGGCGATCGCTCGCTCGTGCTCGACCAGGTCCTGCTCGCTGTCGAAGACCACCTTGCTCATCGTTACCTCCACGTCGCTCTCGGCACGGGGAGAGGACGAGCTGACCGAGCGGGCCCAGGTCGGCCGGCGGCAGGTCGGCCAGCTCGCCGCCGCCGACCGACTCGACCGCGGCGTCACCAACGAAGGTGCCCAGCCACGGATGCGGGAACCACCACTGGCCGTTGGACCGCAGCAACTGCTCCAGCGCGGTGAACCGGTGAGGTAGTCGAGGTAGGGCAGCGTGCTCGGCTGCGCCCTGGCCGGTCGTCGGACAGGCCGGCGAGCAGCGCGGCGTCGTCCGGCGGGTCCCCGGTGCGCTGCGTTGTGACGCGGGGACGAGGACGGCCTCGGGCAGCTGGTGCACCAGGTGCCCGAAGTCATCGGCCGCGGCCACCCGGGCGTTCACCCTCGGCCGGGACCACGGATCCGGCCCCAGGGCTTGAACACGGCCAGGACCATCGCAACCAGCAGTGCCGTCGGGGACACGATCGGCGGGAAGATCAGGTTGCCGACCCCCAGCGCCCCCGGGAGGCCGGC
>JASLIH010000091.1 GCA_030152105.1 Actinomycetes bacterium | reverse complement strand
GGGCGCCAGGCTCGGCGGCGGGTGAGTTCGCGGCTGATGGCGCGGGCCTGGCGGGCTCGGTGGAGGATGCCGGAGAGGTCCTTGCCGGTGGGGTTGTGGTGGAGGTCGACCTCGATCTCGACGACGCGGAGGCCGGCGCGGAGGGCGTCGATGGTCATGGCGACCTCGACCCCGAAGCCGGGGGCGAACGGGAGCAGGGCCGGGAGGGCCTCCCAGCGGACGGCGCGCTGGCCGGAGAGGGGCTCGGCCATGGTGCGGCCGGTGGCCCGGGCCATGCCGCGGCGGGCCAGGCCCATGGCCACGCCGAACCCGCCGGCGCCCTTCTGGGCGGGCAGGTCGGCGATGGCCAGGTCGGCCTCGCCGGCCAGGACCGGGTCGAGCAGGCGGCCGAGCCGGGCCGCGGTCTCGGCCAGGTCGGCGTCGGCCAGGAGCAGGGCCGCCGGCTCGGGGCTGAGCCGCTCGGCGACCCGTCCCATGAGGGCGGCCAGGCCGGCGTTGAGGGCTCCGCCCTTGCCGATGTTGCGGGGCAGGTCGAGGCAGTGGGCCCCGGCCTCCAGGGCCCGGTCCGCGGTGGTGTCGTCCGACCCGTCACTCACCACCAGCACCTCGGCCACACCGGGGAGCCGGCGCAGCGCCCTGACGGTCGCCCCCACCCGCTCGGCCTCGTTCCTGGCCGGCACCAGCGCCAGCACCACCGCGCCACTGTCGGCCTCGGCGTCGGCCTCGGGAAGCCGCTGCTCGTCGGGGGTCATGAGCCCTCGGTTCGTTCGGGGAGGAGCCCGGAGGCGCCGTCCTTGATGCCGTACTGGCCGGCGGGGAGCTGCTGAAGGCTGCCCTGGAGGGCCTGGACCAGGGCCAGCTGGCCGTAGACGGTGTCGACCGAGTCGATGCCGGACACCCGGCGGCTGACCGCCCGGTTGTCGCGCAGGGCGATGATCCAGGACGCCTGCTTGGGGACGGCGGCGGCCTCGGCGCCGGCGACCGGGCCGCCGGTCTGAGTCGAGACCTGGTCGGCGAGGGGAACCAGGAAGGCGTCGGGGGCCAGGGCCGTGGTGGCGGTGGCGGCCGGGCCGAGCAGCACGAAGATCGAGCCCTGGCGCGGGAACGGGTCGGTCCCGGCGGCCAGGGGCCGGCTGAGCTTCAGGTCGGCCAGGAAGTCGGCGTCCTGGAGCCCGGTGAGCATGTCGGAGGCCCGCTGGCCGTCCTCCTGAGGCAGGGCGGTCGAGGTGGCCAGCCGGGCGGCCAGCTTCTCGACGAGCTCGCCACGGAGCACGTCGGGAGCGGCGGCTTCGACGCCCAGCAGCCGGGCCATGGCCGCCCGGTCGGCGTCGGCGCCCAGGGCGAGGCGGTCGTCGGCGAAGGTGATCTGGCCGTCGACATTGGCCCCGGCGTCCTCCAGGGCCTTGCGCACCCCGTCGCGCAGGCCGCTGTCGACCTTGTCGGTGTCGACCAGCACCACCGAACGGCCCTTGAGCCGGTCCTGGACCAGCTCGGGCAGGACCGCCGTGCCGAAGGTCTGCAGGCGCGAGATCTCCTGCTTCAGGATCAGGTTCTCAGTCCTGTTCTCCTCGCTCCGCTGGCGCACCTCCTGGCTGGTGGCCCGCAGGGCGGAGACGGTCCCCTCCTGGAGCACGGTGCTGCCGACCACGATGCCGAGGGCCAGGGCGAGGAACACGGCCACCAGCGACACGATGTGGTAGCGCAGGCTGATCACGTCGGGCACACCTCCGCGCGGGAACGGCTGTTCCCGCGCCTGTCAGACGAACAACGAACGGACGCGGTCGAAGAAGACCTGGAGCAGCTCGATGAGGTCGCTCCAGACCAGCCTAACCGGCTCCGCCACCAGCGAGATGACCAGCATTGCGGTCAGCGCGGCCGCGACCAGGACGATCAGGTCGCTGCGGCGGACGCCCTGGCGGTACAGGCGGTTCACGCCCTTGGCGTCCACCAGCTTGGGGCCGACCTTGAGCCTGGTCAGGAAGGTCGAGGCCATGCCGGGCCGGCCCTTGTCGAGGAACTCGACCATGCTGGCGTGGCTGCCGACGGCCACGATCAGGTCGCAGTCGGACTCATAGGCGAGCAGCATGGCCATGTCCTCGCTGGTCCCGGCGCCTGGCAGGATCAGCGGCTCCAGCCCCAGGGCCTCGACCCGCTCCTTGCCGGGGGCGCGGCCGTCGGGGTAGGCGTGGACGACGATCTCGGCCCCCGAGGTGAGGGCCTCGTTGGTGACCGAGTCCATGTCCCCCAGGATCAGGTCCGGCTTGAGGCCGACCTCGAGCAGGGCGTCGGCGCCGCCGTCGACCCCGATCAGGGCCGGGCGGAACTCCTGGATGTAGCCGCGCAGGGTGGACAGGTCCTTCTTGTAGTCGTGGCCGCGGACCACCACCAGCACGTGCCGGTCCCGCAGCCGGGTCCGCAGGGCCGGGAGCTCCAGCCCCTCCAGCAGCAGGTCGCGGTCGCGGCGGACGTAGGAGAGGGTGTTGAGGGTGAAGTCCTCGAGGGCGGTGGCCAGGTTGTCCTTGGCCGCGTCCATCCGCTTGCGGACGTCCTCTGGCTGGAGCCACTCGCCGCTGGCCACCTCGGTCCCGTCGACCCGGACCACGCCGTCGGGGTCGACCTCGACCTGGGTGCCCTCCTCCAGCTCGAAGATGCCCTGCCCGACCGCGTCGAGCAGCGGGATGCCCGCCTCGACCAGGACGGCCGGGCCGGCGTTGGGGTAGCGCCCGGAGATGCTCTGGGCGGCGTTGACGACGACCACCGGGGCCTTCTCGACCAGGGTCTCGGCGGCCACCCGGTCGATGTCGAGGTGGTCGACCACGGCCACGTCCCCTGGCTTGAGCCGCTTGACCAGGTTCTTGGTTCGCTTGTCGAGCCGGGCCGGACCGGACAGCCCGGTCGCCTGGGGCGCGGCCGGCGGCTCCCGGCGGGGCCATGGCGGGCGCAGCCTCATGGCCCGTCACCGCCGTTCTTGGCCGCCGTGGCCGCCGCCAGCAGCTCCTCGGCGTGGGCCTGGGCCGGGCCCGAGCCCTCCATGCCGGCCAGCATCCGCGACAGCTCCCCGACCCGCCCGGCGTCGTCAAGCAGGCGGACGTCGGTGCTGGTGGCGCCGTCGGCCGAGCGTTTCTCGACGGTGAAGTGGCGGTCGGCGTGGGCGGCGATCTGGGGCAGGTGGGTGACGACCAGCACCTGGTGGCGGCGGGCCAGCAGGGCCAGGCGGCGGCCGACGGCGGCGGCGGTGCGGCCGCCGACCCCGGCGTCGACCTCGTCGAAGACCAGGGTCGGGGTGCGGTCGACCCCGGCGAGCACGACCCGCAGGGCGAGCATGACCCGGGACAGCTCGCCCCCGGAGGCGGCCCGGCCGAGCGGGCGCAGGGGCGCCCCAGGGTGGGCGGCCAGCCGGAAGTCGACCCGGTCGAGGCCGTCCTCGGTCGCGGCCAGGCAGCGGCCGCCGACCTCGAGGCCTGCGTCGTCGAGGTCCTGCTCGACCGCGACCACGACCGTGGCGCTGGGCATGGCCAGGTCGGCCAGCTCGACCCGGATGGCCTCGCCGAGGCGGTCGGCCGCGTCCTGGCGGGCCTCGGTCAGGGCGGCCCCGGTCCCGGCCAGGTCGCGCCGGAGCTCGGCCGCCTCGGCCTCGAGGGCCTCCGAGCGCAGGGTCCCGCCCTCCAGCTCGGCCAGCCGGTGCGCGGCCTCGCCGGCGAAGGCGAGCACGGCCGCCTCGTCGTCGCCGTACTTGCGCTCCAGGTCGCGCAGCCGGGCCATGCGCAGGTTGACCTCTTCCAGGCGGGCCGGGTCGACCAGCACCGCCTCGGCGTAGGCGCGCAGGCTGGAGGCGAGGTCGCCGACCTCGGCGGCCAGCGCCTGGGCCCGCTCGGCCAGCTCGCCGAGGGCCCGGTCGTGGCCGCCCGGGCCGTGGACGGCCCTGGCCGCCGCGCCGAGGGCGGTGACCGCGCCGGCGTCCTCGTCGCCCTCCAGGAGCTGGTGGGCGAGGGCGGCCGCCTGCTGGAGGGCCTCGGCGTTCTCCAGCCGCTCGGCCTCGGCGGCCAGCTCGACCGACTCCCCCACCCGGACCTGGGCGGCGTCGATCTCCTCCAGCTGGTGGCGGAGCAGGTCGATCTCGCGCTCCCGCTCGCGGGCCCTGGTGGCCAGGTCGTCCAGCTCGCGGGTGACGGTCCGCAGCCGCCGCCAGCCGGCGGCGAAGGCGGCCCGGGGCGCCAGCACCGGGTCGCCGGCGAAGCGGTCGAGCAGGTCGCGCTGGACCCCAGGGCGGAGCAGGTCCTGGAACTCGTGCTGGCCGTGGACCTCGACCAGGGGCCGGACCACCTCGGCGACGGCGGCGACGGTGGCCATGCGGCCCTGGAGCTGGGCCCGGCTGCGCCCCTCGACCAGGACCTGGCGGGCGACCACGACCTCGCCGTCCTCGTCGGTGACGTCGGCGCTCGCGAGGGCGGCGGCGACCTGGAGGTCGTCGCCGGTGCGCAGGCGGCCTTCGACCAGCGCGGCGGGCCGGCCGGCCCGGACCGCGCCAGGGTCGGCCCGCCCCCCGAGCAGCAGGGCGAGGGCGTCGACAACCATGGTCTTGCCGGCGCCGGTCTCGCCGGTGAGCACGTTGAGGCCGGCCGAGACCTCGAGGCGGGCATCATCGATGACCCCGAGGTCACGGATGCGAAGCTCGGCTAACATCACCTGCGATTCTAGCCCGCCTGGCCTAACCGGAGCCTGGCGCCGTCCACAGGGTCACGCTCAGGAGGGATCTGGGGGACCCCGCGGGGGGTGCCCCGATCAGCCGGGGTTGGACTTGGTGTCGGTCGCGGGAGGGTCGGCCAGGCGGAACTTGGAGCGGACCAGGCCGTAGAAGTCGGACCGCTCGATCCGGACGAGCAGGGCGTCGTGGCGGCCGCGGCGGACCTCGACGACCGCTCCGGGGGGCAGCTCGCGGGCGGCCCGGCCGTCGACGCTCTCGATCACCGGGTGGTCTGGCAGGACCTCCAGGCGCACCGCCTCGTCGGGGTGCAGGACCAGGGAGCGGTTGAAGACCATGTGGGGCGCGATCGGGGTGAGCAGCAGCGCGTCCAGCCGGGGGGAGACGATCGGCCCCCCGGCCGAGAAGCTGTAGGCGGTCGAGCCGGTGGGCGAGGCCACCATCACCCCGTCGGCGGCGTAGCGGGCGAACTGGCCGCCGTCGCCCAGGCGGACCGAGACCGCGGCCAGCCGCTCCCTGGCCGCCTTCTCGAGCACGACGTCGTTGACGGCCAGGTCCTCGGCCGTCACCTGGCCGTCGACCAGCACCCTGGCCGCCAGGGTGGTGCGCCGCTCGACCCGGTAGCGGCCGGCCCGCACAGCGGCCAGGGCGTCGCGGAGGCCGCTGGGCTCGACCTCGGCCAGGAACCCGAGCCGGCCCGCGTTGACCCCGAGGGCCGGGACCTGCTCGGTCAGGACAAGGCCGAGGGCGCGCAGCAGGGTGCCGTCGCCGCCGAGGGCCACCACCAGGTCGAGCCCGGGGGCGAAGTCGGCCTCCTCGACACACGGCACGTCGTCGCCGACACAGCCGCGCTCGGAGACCAGGGTCCGCAGCTCGATCCCGTGCTCCTCGGCCCAGCCGGCGAGCAGCTTGCCCAGCTCGACCACCGGCGGCCTCCCCGGGTGCACCACCACCCCGACCTTCTTGAGACTACCCACCGGGGCACCCCCCCGGGGTTCCCCGGACCCCTCCGGTCATGACGCCGCTCCGGGGAGGGTGGCGCCCTCGGCCAGCGCCGCCTGGAGGGCGGACTCGTCGAGGGAGTGCGCCCCGGCGCGGAGGTGGAGGAACAGCTCGAGGTTGCCGGCCGGGCCGGGGAGGGGTGAGGGGCAGATCCCGCCCACCCCGAGCCCGAGCGCCTGGCCGGCATCGGCGACGGTGCGGACGGCGGCCGCTCTGGCCGCCGGGTCGCGCACCACCCCGCCCCGGCCGACCGCCTCCCGGCCGGCCTCGAACTGGGGCTTGACCAGCAGCACCAGGTCGCCGTCGCGGCGGGTCAGCCCGGCCAGGACGGGCAGGACCAGGCGCAGCGAGATGAACGACAGGTCGGCCACGGTCAGGTCGACCGGCCCGCCGACCAGCTCAGCATCGAGCACGCGCACGTTGGTCCGGTCGAGCACCCTGACCCGCGGGTCCTGCCGCAGGCGGAGCTCGAGCTGACCGTAGCCGACGTCGACGGCCACCACCTCGGCCGCCCCGGCCTCCAGGAGCACGTCGGTGAAGCCACCGGTGGAGGCACCGGCGTCCAGGCAGCGCCGCCCGGCCACGGGCACGCCGAGCCGCTCGAGGGCCGGGGCCAGCTTGTCGCCACCGCGGCTGGCCCAGCGCCGGGCCGGGCCCGCCAGGGCGACCGGGTCGGCGGCGGAGACCAGGGTCGACGGCTTGGCCGCCACCGTCCCGGCGACCAGGACCCGCCCGTCGCGAATGGCCGCTGTCGCCGCCTCCCGGCTGGGCGCCAGACCCCGCCGGACCAGCTCGCGGTCCAGCCGCACCCGGGTCGCCACCGGGCCCCTACAGCGCCTCGAGGCGCTGGAGCTCGGCGAGGATGACGTTGTTGACCGCCTCGAAGGCATCCGCATGGGTGGCCAGGTCGGCCTCGTCAAGCCCGGCGAGCACCGCCTCGACCTCGGCCGCCGGGTCGGCGGCACCGCTGCCCTGCGACAGGGGCTCGGCTGGCCCGCTCACAACACCTCCCGCGACGGCGACAACCCGGCCAGTATAGGGACCGCGCCGGGTCGGTCAGGCGGGCCCGGCGCTCGTTGACTCGGAGTCGCCCGACCCGGTGCTCTTCTTGCGGCGGGTGGTGGGCGAGGTGGCTGTCGAGCGTGTGCTCGCCCCGGCGGTCCGGGTCCGGGTCGAGGGCTTGGCGGTCCCGGTCTTCGCCGAGGTGGCCGTGCTCCTGGAGGCCCTTGACCTGGTGGTCGCCGTCGACGCCGTGGTCGCCTTGGCCGCGGCGGCCTTGCTGGCCCGCTCGACCTCCTGTTCGAGGGCGCGCACGCGCTGCTGGAGGCGGGCGACCTCGTCCCGGGTGGCCATGCCGAGGACGCCGAGCTGGCGCTTGACCTCCCGCTGGACCAGGCGGCTCATGGTCTCGCGGTTCTTCTGGGTGCGGCGCATCAGGTCCTCGGCGACCCGGCCGACCTGGGCCGACTGGACCTCGCCCTGCTTGGCGAGCAGCGCCGCCACCCGCTCGGCCTGGGTCCGGGTCAGGTCGCTGAGGCTCGCCAACGCCTGTAGGTACTGTTCCCTCCCGTTCGCCACTCTCACCACCTCCGCGCGTGTCCGGCGCCTGGATTCTGTCAGCGGCCCCAGAGCCGGTCAACGGACTCGGGTTGGCGGCCACCCCGTGTGGTAGAACCCGGGGAGCCGGAAGCAGGGACCAGGGAGGACGGGAGTGGCGACCAAGGCCGAGGTCGAGCGGCAGCTCGGGCTGCTGATGGCGCGCCTGGACGGCAACGAGGCCAACGTGCGCTCGGCCATCCCGACCCGCAAGGTCCTGTGCTGCCACGTCGCCGACCTGGGCGCCGACTGGTACTCGGTGGTCGAGAACGGGCACGTCTCCCAGCCCAGCGAGGCCCCGCCCAACGGCCGCGCCGACATCACCCTGCGGGTCGGCTCCGACGACCTCGTCGACCTGGTCGAGGGGCGGATCTCGTTCCTGTCCGCGTTCACCTCTGGCAAGGTCAAGGTGGACGCCAGCATCGTCGACCTGCTGCGGCTGCGCAGCCTCCTCTAGGGGTCAGATGCTCGGGCTCATCCCGATCCACGACGACAACCCGACCCGCCGCCCGGCGGTCGTCAACTTGACGCTCATCGCCATCAACGTGGTGGTGTTCTTCATCTCGCCGATCTCGCCGATCGACGTCGGCGGCGACGCCAACACCCCGGCCGGGTTCTGCCGCCAGCTTGCCTTCTTCCGGGAGTGGGCGGCGATCCCGGTGGAGCTGGTCGACAACGACCCGCTGGACGTGACCGCCGGCCCTCCCTCGGGCGACCGGTGCGTGGCCGTGCGGCCCGACTACCACAAGATCCCGGCCTTGTCGGTGCTGTCGGCCATGTTCCTGCACGGCGGGCTGCTCCATCTGGCCGGCAACATGCTGTTCCTGTTCGTGTTCGGCAACAACGTCGAGGACCGGCTCGGGCGGGTGCGCTACCTGCTCTTCTACCTGGCCTGCGGGTACCTGGCGACCTACGGGTTCGCCCTCGCCGACCCGACCAGCGAGCAGAC
>JASLIH010000234.1 GCA_030152105.1 Actinomycetes bacterium | reverse complement strand
CGACTTCAGGATCTCGAACTACCAGCTGATGATGCAGCTGATCGAGGCCTGCCAGCACCACGGCATCGACGAGATCCTGCAGCTGCCGGACGTGCGGGAACGGGTGGATCTCTACCACCAGCAGACGGCGGCGTTCGTCGCTCAGCTCCAGCGCCGACATCGGCGCCCTGATGCTGTCCCACGGCGGCGGCGGCCACGCCAACGCCGGCACCTGCCAGGTGCCCCACGACGACGCCGACCGCGTTGTCGCCGAGCTGGTCGGCCAGCTGAACGCCGCCACCAGGGCCCCGGTCTAGGGCCGCCCGGACAGGCGCCGGGGTGGCGCGCCTCAGCCGCCGCCGAGGAGGGCGGTCAGGTCGCCGACCGGGCCGAGGTGGCGGAGCTTGTCGGGGTTGATGATCGAGCGGACCGTCTGGACCCGGCCGTCGGCGATGTCGAGGGCGAGGACGCCCAGCAGGCGGCCGGCCGGGTCCAGGGTGAGCAGGCCGGGGTGGCCGTTGATCTCGGCCGGGGCGTTGCCGATGCCGGCGGCGCGGCCCCGGCGGGCCAGGCCGATCAGGAACCGGGCGACCCGCTCGGCTCCGTAGAGGGGGGCGGCCAGGGCCGGGGCCTTGCCGCCGCCGTCCCCGACGAGGACGGCGTCGGCGGCCAGCAGGCCGACCAGGCCCTCGGTGTCGCCCTCGTCGACGGCGGCGAAGAACCGGCGGGCCAGCTCCTCACGCTGGCGCCGGGAGGCCTCGAACCGGGGGCGGCCGGCCTCGAGGTGGCGGCGGGCCCTGGCCGCGATCTGGCGGCAGGTGTCCTCGGACCGGCCGACCAGCCCGGCGATCTCGGCGTAGGGGTAGCCGAACACCTCGTGGAGCAGGAACACCGCCCGCTGCACCGGTGACAGCCGCTCCAGCAGGACCAGGAAGGCCAGCGACAGGCTGTCGGCGGTCTCGGCGTGGACGGCCGGGTCCGCAGCCTCGCCGGTGACCAGCGGCTCCGGCAGCCAGTCGCCCACGTACTGCTCGCGCCGGGCCCGGGCCGAGCGCAGATGGTCGATGGCCAGCCGGGTCGTGACCGTCGACAGGTACGCCTTGGGCGAGTCGACCTCGGCGCCGCCGGCGACGGCGCGGTGGAACCGCAGATACGCCTCCTGGACCAGGTCCTCGGCCTCGCTGGCGCTGCCCACCATCCGGTAGGCGATCGAGAACAGCAGCGGCCGCAGCTCCTGGTAGGCGTCGCCCTCGTCCATGGTCCTCCCCAGTCAACCAGATCCGGCACCCGTCCCTCAGGACGAGGCAGGACGGCCGGGCGTGACAGCGGTGCCGCTGTCACGGGCGGCACCGGTCCCCCGTCTGAGAGGGAAACGACGCCGACACAAGGAGCTGATGATGCGGATCTTCGTCGCCGGGGCGACCGGGGCACTGGGCCGCCGGCTGGTGCCGCTGCTGGTCGCGGACGGGCACCAGGTGACCGCCATGACCCGCTCGCCTGGCAAGGTTGCCGGGCTGCGGACGGCCGGGGTCGAGCCGGTGGTCGCCGACGCCCTCGACCGGGAGGCGGTGCTGGGCGTGGTCGCGGCGGCCCGGCCCGAGGTGGTGGTGCACGAGCTCACCGACCTGGCCGGGGCGACCGACCTCAGGAGGTTCGACGCCGGGTTCGCGGCCACCAACCGCTTACGCGTCGAGGGGACCGACCACCTGCTGGAGGCGGCGCGGGCGGCCGGGGCCCGGCGCCTGGTGGCCCAGAGCTTCGCCGGGTGGCCGTTCGCCCGCGTCGGCGGACCGGTCAAGACCGAGGACGACCCGCTCGACCCCGACCCGCCGGCCGAGCTGCGGCGCACCCTGGACGCCATCCGCCACCTCGAGGCGGCCGTGCTCTCGGCCGAGGGGATCGAGGGGGTCGTGCTGCGCTACGGCGGCTTCTACGGCCCCGGCACCTCGGCCGGGGTTGGCGGGTCCATGCTCGACGACCTCCGCCGGCGCCGCTTCCCGATCGTCGGCGCCGGCAGCGGCGTGTGGTCGTTCGTCCACATCGACGACGCGGCCACGGCCACCGTCGCCGCCGTCGAGCGGGGCGCCCCGGGCGTCTACCAGGTCGTCGACGACGACCCGGCGCCGGTCTCGGAGTGGCTGCCAGCCCTGGCCGCGGCCGCCGGGGCCAGGCCGCCCCGGCGGGTCCCGGTATGGCTGGCCCGCCTACTGGTCGGCGAGCACGGGGTGGTCCTGATGAACGAGGTCCGCGGGGCGTCCAACGCCAAGGCCAGGCGCGAGCTGGGCTGGCGGCCCGCCTGGCCGAGCTGGCGCCAGGGCTTCCGCGCCGGCCTCGGGGACCGCCTGGGGGTCGGCTCGGCCTAGGGGCCGACCGGCCCGGGCCCCGCAGGACCGGCTGCTCACGGTCCCGCGTCCGGCCGGCCGGCACCACGGGCAGGATCAGCTATGGCATGGGCCCATTCCGCCCGACCCCCGGGCGGCGGCGGCCCGGGGGGCTCGGGGGCGGGCAGCGACGGCGGGACCCGCAGGATGCGGGCCGCCCAGGGGGGCAGCCACCAGTTCCAGCGGCCGAGGAGGGCGACCAGGGCCGGGACCAGGAGGGCGCGCAGGATGGTGGCGTCGAGCAGGATGCCGGCGCCCAGCGCGGTGGCCATGATCTTGACGTCCAGCTCGGGGATGGCGGCCATGGAGGCGAACGACAGGAACAGGATCAGGGCGGCGCAGGTGACCAGGCGGCCGACCCGGCCCAGGCCCTGGACGATGGCCGTCCCGGTCGAGCCCGTGGCGTCGTACTCCTCGCGCATGCGGGCCAGCAGGAAGACCTCGTAGTCCATGGACAGGCCGTAGAGGAAGGCGAAGGCCATCAGCGGGACCCACACGGCGATGGCGCCGGTGGCCGGGATGCCCCAGATGGCCTCCGAGCCGTGGCCCTCCTGCCACACCAGCACCAGCACCCCGTAGGCGGCGCCGATCGACAGCAGGTTGAGCGCGATCGCCTTGAGGGCCAGCAGCAGCGACCGGAACGCCCTGGCCAGCAGCACGAAGGTGACCACGGCGACAGCGGCCAGCAGCAGCGGGAAGCTGCCGTAGAGGCTGGCGGTGGCGTCGATGGCCAGGGCGCCGCTGCCCCCGACCCGCGCGCCGGGCAGCTCGGCGGCGGCCAGGTCGCGGACGCGCTCGACGGTCGCCTCGCCCTCGTCAGTGCTCGTCTCGGCGACGGGCAGGACGCTGACCAGCCCGGTGCCGTCGCGCTGCCAGGCCGGCCCGGCGGGGGCCACGGCCAGCTGCACCCCGGCGACCCCGTCGAGACGGTCGGCGGCGGCCCGCCGGTCGGTGCCGGCCGGGACCAGCACCTCGATGGGGTTGAGGACGCCGCTGCCGACCCCGGCCCGCTCCAGCCGGTCGAGGGCCTCGCGGGCCGGGCCGGACTGGGCCAGGACGGCCGCCGGCGGCTCGCCGAGGCGCAGCCCGAGCGCGGCCACGCAGAGCGGGACGAGCACGGCCAGCGCGGCCAGGGTGGCCAGCCAGCGGTGGCGGGCCACCCCGGCGGCCCAGCCGGTCCAGCGGCGGCTGGCCGCGCTCCCCCGCCGGGCCGGGTCGTGGCGGGCCCGACGGCCGGCCGGCCAGTCGAGCCGGGGCCCGACGGTGGCCAGCAGCACCGGCAGCAGGGTGAGGGTGGCCAGGGTCGCGGCCAGCGGGATGAGCAGGCCGGCGAGGCCGATGCTGCGCAGGAACGGCACCGGCAGCAGGACCAGGGCCAGCAGCCCCACGGCGACGGTGCCGCCGCTGGTCACCACCGCCCGCCCGGCGGTGGCCATGGCCCGGTGGACGGCCTGCTCGGGGTCGTGACCGCGCTGCAGCTCCTCCCGCCAGCGGGTCACCAGCAGCAGCGAGTAGTCGATGGCCACCCCGAGGCCGATCAGGGCGACCAGGAACTGGACGATGAAGCTGACCTCGACCAGCCCGGTCAGGCCGAGGACGGCCAGGAAGGTGGTGAGGATGGCCACGGCGGCGATCAGCAGCGGCACCAGGGCCAGGAACGAGCCGAACACGAAGGCCAGCACCAGGAGGGCGCCGAGGAATCCGGCCAGGGTCTCGACCAGCACCCCGGTGCCGGCCGGCTCCTCGGCCGCGGTCGCGCGCAGCTGGTCGAGGCCGGTCACCCGCACCGTCGTGCCGGGAGGGAGGGCCGTCCGGAGGCCGGCGGCCACGGTCTCGCCCAGGGCCGGGTCGCCGCCCTCGGGGCCCTGGAAGGGGCCCCAGACCAGGCCATACACGGCCTGGCCGGCCACCACCGGCGACCGCCGCCTGGTGGTCGACGGCGGCCGGGTCGTCTACGCCCTGGTGTGGGGCCCCTTCCAGGGCCAGGAGGGTGGCGACCCGGCGATCGGCCAGCAGGTCGCCGACGGCCTCCGCCGGGCCCTCCCGGCCGGCACCGATGTCCAGGTCACCGGCCTCGACCAGCTCCGGGCCACCGCCGCCGAGGAGCCGCCCGACACCGGCGTGCTGGTCGAGACCCTGGTCGGGGCCGTTGGGGCGCTGTGCGTGCTGGGCTTCGTGTTCGGCTCGTTCCTGGCCCTGGTGCCGCTGCTCATCGCGGCCGTTGCCATCCTGACCACCTTCCTGGCCGTGCTCGGCCTGACCGGGCTGGTCGAGGTCAGCTTCATCGTCCAGTTCCTGGTCGCCCTGATCGGCCTCGGGGTGGCCATCGACTACTCGCTGCTGGTGGTGACCCGCTGGCGGGAGGAGCTGCAGCGCGGGCACGACTGCGAGCAGGCCGTCCACCGGGCCATGGCCACCGCCGGGCGGGCGGTGGTGACCAGCGGCGGTACCGTCGCCGTGGGGCTGCTGGCCCTGGTCCTGCTGCCGGTGCCGTTCCTGCGCAGCATCGGCCTCGCCGGCCTGCTCATCCCGCTGGCCGCGACCCTGGCCACCCTCACCCTGCTGCCGGTGCTGCTGGCCACCGTCGG
>JASLIH010000220.1 GCA_030152105.1 Actinomycetes bacterium | reverse complement strand
TGGTTGAGCCTGTCCCGGGCAGGAGGTAGGCTGCGCCAAACACCAGTTCGAGGAGTGGAGGTCGGCCATGCGGGTGCTCGGGGTCGACCCCGGGCTCGGCCGCTGCGGCTGGGCGGTGCTGGAGCGGCGCGGCGGCCGGGTCGCGGCCGTCGGCTACGGCACCATCCACACCGACGGCGCCGAGGTGGCGCCGCGCCTGGCCGAGCTGGCGACCAAGCTGCGGCAGGTCCTGGCCGCCCACCGGCCCCAGGCGCTGGCCATCGAGCGGCTGTTCTTCAACGCCAACGTGCGCACGGCCATGACCGTCGGCCAGGCCTCCGGGGTGGTGCTGCTGCTGGCCGCCGAGCACGGCCTGGCCGTCAGCGCCTACACCCCGCCGCAGGTCAAGCAGGCGGTCACCGGGTCGGGGACCGCGCCCAAGGAGCAGGTCGGCTACATGGTCAAGGCGCTGCTCGGCCTGGCCTCGGTGCCGGCCCCGGCCGACACCGCCGACGCCCTGGCCGTCGCCCTCTGCCACCTCAACCACGCCGGCCTGGCCGGCGCCGGCGGGCCCGGGGGTGGGGCGGCCGGTGCCGCCAGCACCGAGGCCGACTGGCTGGCCCGGGCCGCCCCGACCTCGCCGGGGCTGTCCAGGAAGGGCGGCGGCCGGTGATCGCCAGCCTGCGCGGACGGCTGCTGGAGGTCCTGGCCGACGGGGCCGTGATCGAGGTCGGCGGGGTCGGGTACCGGGTGTTCCTGACCCCCAAGGCGGCGGCCGGGCTGCCGCGCGACGGCGAGGTCCTGGTCCACACCGTCACCTACGTGCGCGAGGACACCCTGGCCCTGTACGGCTTCGCCACCACCGACGAGCGCCGCGCCTTCGAGCAGCTCCTCACCGCCACCGGGGTCGGGCCCAAGCTGGCCCTGGCCGTGCTGGCCGTGCACGCCCCCGACGCCCTGCGCCGGGCTGTGAGCGCCGGCGACACCGACGCCCTCACCCTGGTCCCCGGGGTCGGGCGCAAGGGCGCGGCCCGGCTCGTCCTCGAGCTCAAGGGCAAGCTCGGCGACGGCGAGCCCGACCTGCCGCCCGAGGAGACCGGCCGCCCGGCCTACGCCGAGGTCCGCGAGGCCCTCGGCGCCCTCGGCTACGGCCCGGCCGAGATCAAGACCGCCCTGGCCGCCCTCCCGCCCGACGCCGGGGCCTCCTCGACCGAGGACCTGCTGCGTCTGGCCCTGCGTGGGCTCGGGTCCTCACGGTGACCGACAGCGACCTGCTCGACCCGTGGCCGTCTGACGCCGAGCGGGCCAGCGAGGGCAGCCTGCGCCCGCGCAAGCTGGAGGAGTTCGTCGGCCAGGCCAGGGTCCGCGAGCAGCTCGGCATCGTGCTCGAGTCGGCCCGCCGGCGCGGCCTGCCCCCCGACCACCTGCTGTTCTCGGGCCCGCCGGGGCTGGGCAAGACCAGCCTGGCCGCGATCGTGGCCGCCGAGCTGGGGGTCGGCTTCCGGGTCACCTCCGGGCCGGCGCTGGAGCGGGCCGGCGACCTGGCCGCCATCCTCACCGGCCTCGAGCCGGGCGACGTCCTGTTCGTGGACGAGATCCACCGCCTGCCCCGGGCCGTCGAGGAGGTCCTCTACCCGGCCATGGAGGACTTCCAGATCGACGTGGTGCTGGGCAAGGGGCCGGGGGCGCGCAGCCTGCGCCTTGACCTGCCGCGCTTCACCCTGGTCGCGGCCACCACCCGGACCGGGCTGATCACCTCGCCGCTGCGCGACCGCTTCGGGTTCTCGGCCCGGCTCGACTACTACGGCCCGGCCGACCTCCAGTCGATCGTCACCCGCTCGGCGGCCATCCTCGGGGTGACGATCGACGCGGTCGGGGCCGGGATCCTGGCCCGGCGGTCCCGCGGCACCCCCAGGATCGCCAACCGGCTGCTGCGCCGGGTTCGCGACTACGCCGAGGTCCGGGCCGACGGGGCGGTCGACGAGGCCGTGGCCGAGGCCGCCCTCGAGCTGTTCGAGGTCGACCGCCTTGGGCTGGACAAGCTCGACCTGGCCCTGCTGCGGGTGCTGTGCGAGCGCTTCGGCGGCGCCCCGGTCGGCCTGGCCACCCTGGCCGTGTCGGTGGGGGAGGAGCAGGACACGGTCGAGGACGTGGCCGAGCCCTACCTGCTCCAGCTCGGCTTCCTCCAGCGCACCCCCAGGGGCCGGGTCGCCACCGCGGCCGCCTTCGCCCACCTCGGCCTCGAGGAGCCGAGGGGCCCCGGCGCGGTGCCCGCGCCAGGCTCCCTCTTCGAGCCGGAGGGTCGGGAGGGGTAGGATTGCCGCCGCATTGGCACCCTCGGAGGTCCTGAATCCATGGAAGGTAGCGGGTCGCTCGTCGTCCTCGTGCTCATGGTCGGCGTCTTCTACTTCCTGCTCATCCGGCCCCAGCAGCGCCGCATGAAGACCCTGCAGTCGCTCCAGTCGTCCCTGCAGCTGGGCGACGAGATCATCACCTCGGCAGGGTTCTTCGGCACCATCCGCCGCTTCGACGGCGAGATCGTCACCATCGAGCTGTCCCCGGGCGTCGAGGCCCGCCTCAACCGCCGGGCCATCTCGGGCAAGGTCAACCCCGAGCCGGTCGCCGAGGCGGCCGAGGTCGACGAAGAGGAGCGCCCCGAACGATGAGCCTCCCGGAGCGCCGGCCCAGCGCCGGCGAGCTCCGCCTGCTCGACCAGGTCGCCGGCCACAAGGTCATCCAGACCTACATCGCCCTGGCCGACCAGTTCACCGGCCGGCTCGGCTACACCGAGCACGGCTTCCGCCACGCCAACCTGGTCGGCCACATCGCCTACAACATCCTCGACCGGCTCGGCTACGACCAGCACCAGGCCGAGCTGGCCGCCGTGGCCGGCTACCTGCACGACGTCGGCAACGTGGTCTCGCGCCAGAACCACCCGCAGACCTCGGCCCTGCTGTCGCTGCCCGTCCTCACCGAGCTGGGCATGACCACCGAGGACATCGGGATGGTCATCGGGGCCATCGGCAACCACGAGGAGCTCGGCCATCCGGTGTCGCCGGTGTCGGCGGCGGTCAACATCGCCGACAAGTCCGACGTCCACCGCTCCCGGGTGAGCAAGGACGCACGGGTCGAGTTCGACATCCACGACCGGGTGAACTTCTCGGCCACCCACTCCTTCGTGCGGGTCGACGCCGCCGGCCGGACCATCACCCTTGAGCTCCAGATCGACACCGCGGTGTCCGACATCCTGGAGTATTTCGAGATCTTCCTCACCCGCATGATGATGTGCCGCCGGGCCGCCGAGGGCCTGGACTGCAAGTTCCGGATGACCGTGAACGGTCACAGCCTGCTGTGAACCGCTCGAAAGCCCGAGAAAACCGCTAGGCTCTCTATTTCGAACCCCTTGCAGCCCGAAGGAGCCAGACGTCCGTGCCAGGAACCCGCCGATACGTCATCCCCCTGGTGATCGTGTTCCTGCTGGTCGGGGTGATCTGGGCGGTGATCGCGGTCCAGGGCGTCGAGCCCCGGCTCGGCCTCGACCTGCGCGGCGGGTCCAGTGTCACCTTCGTCCCCACCAACCCGCGGGGTGGCGAGCCGACCAAGGAGCAGCTCGACACCACCGTCGACATCATCCGCAACCGGGTCAACTCCAAGGGCGTGGCCGAGTCCGAGGTCAGCGTCGAGGGCGGCAACATCGTGGTGTCCATCCCCAACGTGCCCAACCCCGACGAGGTGATCGCCGCCGTGGGGACCACCGCCCAGCTCCAGTTCCGCCCGGTCAAGGAGATCGTCGGGCCCAGCGACCCCAGGTACAAGCAGGACCCGTTCAAGGCCATCGACTGCGCCAAGTCCGAGACCTACCAGAACAAGGACGTCCCCGACAAGGACGTCATCCTGTGCGCCCGCGACCAGGCCGGGCAGCTGCGGCCCGAGGCCAACGCCCCCAAGCTGCTGATGGGCCCGGTCGCCCTCGGCGGCACCGACATCGCCTCGGCCCGGCCCCAGCTCCAGCAGACCGGCCAGGGCGGGGTCACCACCGGCCAGTGGGAGACCCAGCTCAACTTCAACGGCCGCGGCGGCAACAAGTTCCAACAGCTCACCGGCAAGGC
>JASLIH010000203.1 GCA_030152105.1 Actinomycetes bacterium | reverse complement strand
GGATCACGCCGCCCGACCGACTGGCGCGGAGGATCTCAGCGGCCGCCGCCGCACGCAACTCCTCCGCGAACCGGGCCCCCTCGCCCGACAGCCGGTACAGGTGTCGGGCGGGGCGGCCCGACGGTGGACCGGTCTCCCACGTGGTCTCGACCTGACCGCGCTCGGTCAGCCGCATGAGGATCGGGTAGACCGTGCCGGCCTTGAGGCCGAGCTGCCTGCACAGGTGGTAGCCGTGGCTCCACCCGGACGGGTTGTCGGCCAGCGCGAGCACGACGGCGATCGTCTGGGGCGTGGGTTTGCGAGAACGCCTCATGCGCCCAACGTCTACCTAGATAGAGAAAAGGTCAAACCCTAGATAGAGAAAGAAGATCCTAGACAGGGCCGGACGTCCCGTGGGAACCGCCGCCAAGCTGCGATTCCTGTTCGGGTCGTAACTACCCGACCTGGTCCTCTCCTTCGAGCGTGATGCGCTGACTACCCCGACCAGGCAGCCGGGGTCTCCGTCATCTGGGGCTGCCGAGAACCCCTCGTTGTGCCGGTGGGCTGCTCGGGCCGCCATGACACCGACGCCCTCCGGCGGCGGAGCGCGTGTCGTTCATCTCTGTTGCCATGGTGGGGTAGGGGCCGTAGTGTCGCGGGGCGCTCCCTGTGGAGCGGCGGTCGTGGGTCGTTCTGGGTCGAGCGGACTGGAGGCCCTCATGCGATCGAAGGCGCGGATCGGCGGAGCGCTTCCCTGGCGCACGCACCGCGGACTTGCCGTTGTCCTGGCCGCCTTGGTGGTCCTGGCGATCGTGGTGCCTGTCGGCGCCGACGCCAGCACTCGGGGAGTGCCGTCGATCAGCTGGACGGCGTGTGGCCCGCGGCTGGAGTGTGCCAGCGTGGCGGTGCCGTTGGACTGGCGCCACCCGGGCGGGCCGACGATCACACTTGCGGTGGTCCGGCACCTGGCCAGCCGCCCCGACCGGCGGATCGGGTCGCTGTTCGTCAACCCGGGTGGACCGGGCGACTCCGGGGTGGCGATGGTCGTCGGCCGCGGCGATGCCCTGGACGCCCAGACCGGCGGCCGCTTCGACATCGTCGGCTGGGACCCTCGTGGCGCCGGGGGCAGCGCCCCGGTCAGCTGCTTTGCCGACCCGGCCGAGCGGGCCAGCTTCTGGCAGGACCAGCCCGTGCCCACCACCCGCCGGGACGAGCGGCGCTATCTGGCCAGGACCGTCGAGCTGGCGCAGCGGTGCGGCGCTCGCAACGGCGAGCTGCTGGCCCACATCTCCACCACCGACACGGTCCGGGACCTGGACCACCTGCGGCAGCTGGTGGGCGACCGCCGGCTCACCTTCCTGGGCGAGTCGACCGGGACGCTCATCGGCCTGACCTACGCCAACCTGTTCCCGCGCCGGGTGCGGGCCATGGCCCTGGACGGCGTCGAGGACCCGGTCCGCTTCCTGGCCGGGACCGCCTCGGCGCTGGCCCAGAGCTTCACCGACACCGACCCGACCTTCCGGCAGTTCCTGCGGCTGTGTGAGGCGGCCGGACCCGACCGGTGCGCGCTCGCCGGGCACGGCCCGGTCGCACCCTATGTCGAGGGAGTGCTCAGTCGGCTGCGCCACCACCCGATCCCGGCCCCGTCGGCCACGCCGCCCGGCGAGCTGACCTACGGCGAGGTCCTGACCCTGCTGAAGTTCGCCATGCTGCCCGACCCGGCGATCTGGCCGCTGGCCGCCGCCCTGCTCGAGGCGGCCGCCCAGGGCGACGCCTCCGACATGGAGACCATCGCCAGGGGCTATGCCGCGGAGGAGTTCCATCGGGGGCTCGAGCCAGGCATCGCGATCCTGTGCGCCGACAGCCCGGCTCGGCAGGACGCCAGCGCCTGGCCGCGGGTCGTGCACCGGCTCCAGGCCATCAGCCGCGTCGGCGCCGCGCCCCAGGGCTGGGCGGTCGGCGCCCCCTGCGCGTCATGGCCGGCCCGCGTCGCCAACCGCTACACCGGACCGTGGAACGCCACCACCCCCAGCCCGATCCTGCTCGTCGGGACCCGCTTCGACCCCAACACCCCGCTGGTCAACGCCCGGCTGGCCGAGCGGCGGCTGGGCAATGCCGTGCTGGTGACCCACGACGGCTACGGCCACCTCAGCAAGGCCGACCCGAGCAGCTGCGTCGTCCAGACGACCGGCCGTTACCTGGTCGACCTCAGCACCCCACCACACGGGACCGTCTGTCCCTCCGACCGCCTCCCCTTCGATCCCGACTTCGGCCAGCCGACCGCCTCTGGGACGATGGGCTGAGCGGACCCCCGCATCGAAAGGCAGCGTCATGGAAGCAACCCGCAAGCTGTACCGCAGCCGCACCGACCGCAAGGTGGCCGGCGTGTGTGGAGGCCTGGCCCAGTACTTCAACACCGACGCGACCGTGATCCGGGTGCTCTTCGTCGTCCTCGCGGTGCTCGGAGGAGGAGGGCTCCTGATCTACCTGGCCATGTGGATCATCGTTCCCTCCGAGCCATGAGCCCTGCTGCCCTTCGAGGGTCCCGGTAGGATCGCGAGGTCTAGGAACTTCGTCCCGAACTGGCTGAAGGATGGCCGATCGTGGACGATGGCCCACTATGTTGCGGGATCGGGGGGGCTCAGAGCGGGGAAGCGTCGCCATCACGGTGGCGCTGTGCATGACCGTGCTGCTCGGGTTTGCGGCGCTGGTGGTGGACGTCGGGCTGAACTGGGCGACGCGGACGTCGGCGCAGACGGCGGCGGACGCGGCCGCCCTGGCCGGGGCGTCGCGGCTGCTGGTCGACGGGCCGGCGGCGGCCGTCCTCGAGGTCCAGTCGCTGCTCGCCGACAACGTCGACGGGCTGACCGGGGTCGCGGGCTGGGCGGACGACGGCGTGGAGACGAACGGCGAGGTCGTCTGCTGGACCCTTCCCGCCGGCCCGCCGGGGCCTGGGGCCGGCTGCCCTGACGGGTCGAACGCGCTCCAGGTCATCACGCCACCGATCCAGGTGAACTACGCGTTCGCGCCGGTGCTGGGGAAGGCCTCGAACAGCATCAAGGCGCTGGCCGCGGCCGGAGTCGGGCCGGCGGCACCCAACAACTGCGTGCTCTGCCTGCTCGACACGGGCGGGCCGAGCCGGCTGGCCGCCCTCGGCCCGGGGGCGATCACGGCGACCGGGGGTGGGATCGTGGTCAACTCCGACCATCCCAGAGCCCTGGTCTCGGTCGGCGGCGACATCATCGCCGACCAGATCCGGGTCGTCGGGGGGTTCGACGACGGGCCCGGCGGAGGGGACCTGCTGCCGCCGCCCGAGGCCGGTGGGCCCCCGGCGATCGACCCACTGGCCTACCTGCGCACCCCGGACGAGCTGCTCCCCCCGCCACCTCTTCGGTTCAATACGGCCCAGACCGTCAGCGCCGACACCACCTTCCAGCCGGGCATCTACACCAGCGTCACCGTGAACGGCGGCGCCACTCTCACCCTCGAGCCGGGGGTGTACGTCTTCAGGACCACCACCGGGCTCACCATCCGGGACAACGCCACGGTGGTCGGCGACGGGGTCACCATCTACCTGGCCTGCGCGAGCTACCCCGCGTCGTGCTCCGGGTCCGGGGCCCGGTTCCGGGTGGAGGACAGCGGCCGGTTCCAGGCCACCCCGCCGACCAGCGGCGAGTACGCCGGGCTGTCGATCTTCGCCGACCAGGGCAACACCCGGTTCATGCGCCTGCAGAGCAGCCAGGACCTCAACCTGGCCGGGGCGCTCTACGGGGCCAGCATGGCGGTGCGGATCGAGGACTCCGGCGACCTGCGGGTCGACTCCCTGCTGGCGGTCGGCTCGCTGGCCACAAACCTCTTCAGCTCGGGGTCGGTCTCGGTCAGCTACGACCTCAGCACCGACATCCTCGGGCTGGCCCGGCCCGTGCTCATCCGCTGAGGTCCGAGCGCCGCCAACACGTGAGCGGTTCGTGAGGACCGGGTGGTTCGATGGGCTCCGAGCGTTCGACAGGCGCTGAGGGGCCGGCACCCCGGCTGCAGAAGTTGGGCCGGCCCCTCATCCAATTCCCGGGCACAGTCAGGGCCAGCCGGTCCGCCGCCGCAGCCACTCCACGGCCACCACCCTCTGCCCGTGCTGGAAGGCGCGAAGGGTGGGCAGGCCGGGCGGGGGCGGCAGGCGGGACCCGCCGACCAGGAACCCGGCCCAGGCGGCCCCGACCTACGCCCACGGCCAGTCGACGGCCACCACCCGGGTCGGGGTGAGCAGCAGGTTGTCGGCCCGCAGGTCGGAGTGGAGCAGGGTCGGGCC
>JASLIH010000161.1 GCA_030152105.1 Actinomycetes bacterium | reverse complement strand
CGGCGCGAGTGCGCCGAGGCCGTCCGGGCCAGCGCTGGGCTGGTCGCGGTGCGGGACGACCAGGTGGTCGGCTTCCTCACCGTGGTCCACCATTTCGAGGCGGTCAGCGAGATCACCTGGATGGCGGTGCACGCCCGCCATCGCGGCCAGGGCATCGGGCGGGCGCTGGTCCGGCGGCTCACCGGCCAGCTCCGGGACGAGGGGCGGCAGCTACTTCTGGTCCTGACCGTCTCGTCGCTGGAGGAGGAGCCGGGCGTGGCCGACGGCTACCAGCGGACCCGCGCGTTCTACCGTTCGGTCGGGTTCCTCCCGGCGCGGGAGCTGCCCGACCTCTGGCCCGGCAACAAGGCCCTGCTGCTGGCGATGCCACTGGGCGGCCCACCGGGGCGGGGAGGGCTTCGGCGGTGAGGGCGCCGCTCGTGGGTGCGGACGGTCAGGAGTCCAGCGTCGCCTTCACGGTGATCTCGAGGTTGCCGCGGATGGCGTTGGAGATCGGGCAGCCCTTCTCGCCCTCCTCGGCGGCCTGCTGGAAGCCGTCCTGGTCGAGCCCGGGAACCACCCCGTTGACCTCGAGGGCCGAGCGGGTGACGGCGAACCCGCCGCCCTCCTGGGGCTCGAAGGAGACGGTCGAGGTGACGTGCAGGCGCTCAGGCGCGTGGCCGGCCTGGGCGAGGTAGTTCGAGAACGCCATCGCGTAGCAGGTGGCGTGGGCGGCCGCGAGCAGCTCCTCAGGGCTGGTCTTGCCCCCGGGGCTCTCGGTCCGCGCCGCCCAGGTCACCGGGTAGCGGCCGATGCCGCTGGAGACGAACTCGGTTTCGCCCTTGCCGCCGATCAGCGGCCCCTCCCAGAGCGTGTGCGCCTGACGCTCAACACCGGCCATGTCGACATCCTCCTGATCGATCGGTCGTCCAGTCGACGAAACGCTAGGCCCCCGGGGGCCGGCCTGTCGACTCGACCCGGACCTGCCGCCCTCACCCGCTACCCCGAGCCTGCCAGACCCGGCATGGGGACCAGGGCCTGCTCGTGGCTGAGGAGCCAGGCCTTGCGGTGGGTGCCCCAGCCGTAGCCGCCGAGACGGCCGTCGGCGCGGAGCACCCGGTGGCAGGGCACGATCACGGCCACGTGGTTGCCCGCGCAGGCGGCCCCGGCGGCCTGGGCGCCCAGGGGGTCGGTGGCCGGGTCGGCCAGCCCGGCCATGGCACCGAGCTGCTTGTAGGCGACCGTCCGCCCGGCCGGCACGGTCCGCAGGACCCGCCAGGCGGCCTGCCGGTCCGGGTCGCCGGGCTGGGCGACCACCACCTCGTCGAGTGCTCCGGCCTCGCCCTCCAGGTAGGCGAGCATCCGGCTGGCCAGGGCGTCGGGGTCGGTGGCCGGCCGGACGCGGGCCGCCCGGCGACGCGGGTCGAGGCGGCGCTGCAGGGTCTCGGGCCGGCCGGTGAATCCGGCCGCGCAGACCCCGTCGCCGTCGACCAGCAGGGTGAACGGCCCCACCGGGGTGGGCACGGTCGTGGTGTGCAGCTGCATCGTGGTCGCCTCCGCCGGCTCGAATTGTCCCTCTCCCAACGGAACACGGCGACCCTCGGGATCGTTTCACCTCGGAGGTCAGGGCCGGCCGTCGCAGGGACCGTCTAGGGTGGCCGGATGATGAGAGGTTCGAGAACGTGACTGAGATCGAGGCACCACCGAGAGCCGGACGGCGCGAGTGGATCGGGCTGGCGGTCCTGGCCCTGGCCTGCCTGCTGTACGTCATGGACCTGACCGTGCTCCACCTGGCCATTCCGGCGATCAGCGCCGACCTGGAGCCGACCAGCGCCCAACTGCTGTGGATCATCGACATCTACGGGTTCTTCGTCGCCGGGTCCCTGATCACCATGGGCACCCTTGGCGACCGCATCGGCCGCCGCAAGCTGCTGATGATCGGCGCAAGCGCCTTCGGGGCGGTGTCGCTGCTGGCCGCGTTCTCGCCCAACGCCGAGTCGCTGATCGCGGCACGGGCCCTGCTGGGGCTGGCCGGGGCGACCCTGGCCCCCTCCACCCTGTCGCTGATCTTCCACATGTTCCAGGACCCCAGGCAGCGGTCGGTGGCCATCGGGTTCTGGATCGGGAGCTTCTCGGCCGGCTCGGCGATCGGGCCGGTGCTCGGCGGGGTGATGCTGGAGCTGTTCTGGTGGGGATCGGTGTTCCTGCTCGCCCTCCCGGTGATGGCCGCCCTGCTCATCCTGGGCCCGCGGGTCCTGCCCGAGTACCGCGACCCCGACGCCGGCCGGCTGGACCTGCTGTCGGCCGGGATGTCGGTGGCGGCGATCCTGGCCGTGATCTACGGGCTGAAGGAGATCGCGCAGGACGGCGTGAACGCCGCTCGGGTTGGGGCGATCGTGGCCGGGCTGGTGGTCGCGGTGGCCTTTGTCGCCCGCCAGCGGCGCCTGGCCAACCCGATGATCGACCTGGGCCTGTTCCGGCGGCGGGCCTTCAACGCCGCCCTGGCGACTAACTTCCTGGCCATCTTCGTGGCCGTCGGCTACTTCCTGTTCGTCGCCCAGTATCTCCAGCTGGTGGTCGGCCTGTCCCCACTGGAGGCCGGGCTATGGTCGCTTCCCTCGGCGGTCGGGTTCATTCTCGGCAGCCAGTTCGCCCCCCGCGTCCTGCACAACGTGCGGCCGGTCTGGGTGATCAGCGGCGGCCTGGCCCTGGCCGCGGCCGGGCTGGGCCTGCTGGCCCAGGTTGGCGTCGACGGCGGGCTGGCTGCCCTGGTCGCCGGGTCGGTGGTCGTCTCCCTGGGCATGGCCCCGGTGTTCGGGCTGACCACCGAGCTGATCGTCGGGTCGGCCCCGCCCGAGCAGGCCGGCGCCGCCTCAGGCATCTCCGAGACCGGGGCCGAGCTCGGCGGGGCCCTGGGGATCGCCATCCTGGGCTCGATCGCGATCGCCATCTACCGCGGCGAGCTGGCCGACCGGCTCCCCCCGGGGGTCCCGGCCGCGGCCGCCGAGGCGGCCCGCGACACCCTCGGCGGCGCCACCGCCGTCGCCGCCCAGCTCCCCGGCGACCTCGGCTCGGCCGTCCTCCAAGCGGCGCAGGAGGCGTTCGTGGCCGGTATGCGGCTCAGCTCGGCCATCGCCGCCGGCATCGGCGTCGGCCTGGCCATCCTCGCCCTGATCGTCCTGCGCAAGCAGGAGCCCGCGGCATCCGAAGGCGACGAGACCCCGGAGCTGGCCTCCGCCGGCCGCTAACCGGCCGGGTCGGGGGCCGCCGAGTCACCGGGTCGGACTCGCCCGCGGGTCAGGACGACGAGCTGAAGTGGCGCCCGAGCCGGATGAACAGGACCGCGATACCGAGTGGGATCAGCGCGATGCCCGCATAGAGGATCAGGTTGATGACCAGCGTCATCGGCGCCTCCACACGTCCGCTCCGGCCTCAAGTGTAGCCGTCCACCCGCGATCCGCATCGACACCGACGACCGAAGCCCGCCTCGCCCAATTCGCTCGCCAGGCCGGCCAGGGCTTGAGAGAGTGCCTCCATGCCCGAGGACCATTTCGGCGAGCCGGTGGCGGCCCGGTACGACCAGTCGTCCGCCGACATGTTCGAGCCCGCGGTCGTCGATCCCGTTGTCGACGTCCTCGCCGACCTGGCCGGCGACGGGGCCGCGCTCGAGCTCGGCATCGGCACGGGCCGGATCGCGCTCCCCCTGTCGCAGCGCGGCGTCCGGGTGCACGGGATCGACCTGTCCGAAGCGATGGTCGCCAGGCTGCGAGCCAAGCAGGGGGCGGAGCGGATCGGTGTGACCGTCGGCGACTTCGCGACGACCAGGGTCGAGGGACGGTTCTCGGTCGCCTACCTGGTCTTCAACACCATCGGGAACCTGACCACCCAGGACCAGCAGGTCGCGTGCTTCCAGAACGCCGCCGCCCATCTGGAGCCAGGCGGCTGCTTCGTGATCGAGGTCGGGATCCCCGACCTCCAGCGCCTCCCACCGGGCGAGACCGTCCGGCCGTTCGCCGTCAGCCCGACCAGGCTCGGCTTCGACGAGTACGACGTCGCATCCCAGGGCCTGATCTCCCACCATTACACGGTCGTCGACGGCGACCTCGAGGTCGCCTCGGTGCCCTTCCGCTACGTCTGGCCCGCCGAGCTCGACCTGATGGCCCGCCTGGCCGGCATGACCCTGCGCCACCGCTGGAGCGACTGGAACCGCGAGCCGTTCACCAGCGACAGCCGAAAGCACATCTCAGTCTGGGAAACGCCGGGTCCACCCACCACCGGCTAGCCCGGCTCAGTGGCTCGGACAACGGCCCCAGCCGGGACTCCTGGCGACCCGCGAGAGGCGGCACAGGGAGGAGCGGGCCCTGGTACCGGTCGGGCTGACAGCACGCTTTCGTCCTAATGGGATGATGCCTTTCGGCTCCTGGTCAGGTTTCCTGACAGCGACACAGCGGTTCGCGTCGCCGAGTGCTGGGTCGAGGGGTGATCATCGCGACACATGAGGAGACCCTGCGTCGCCTGGTGTTGCACGACGAGGGCTGCATCCAGTCCATGCTCGGCATCCACCTCAACAACAACGAGGCTGCCGGGCTGGACCCCAGGACCCAGGCCCTGGTGCGTCTGGGCGGGCTGGTGGCCATGGGCGCAGCCCCCCTCTCCTACCACTGGGCCGCCGAGGCGGCGCTCGACGCGGGGGCGACCGCCGAGGACGTGGTCGGCACCCTGATCGCGGTCGCGCCCATCTGCGGGCTCGCCCGCGTGGTCTCGGCCACCCCCGAGGTCGCCCTGGCGATCGGCTACGACCTCGACCAGGCGTTCGAGGGACTCAGCGGGGACTAGCGCGGCAGCGGGAGGCGCACGATCACCTCGCCATCTGCGTCGAGCTCGCCGGTCGGCGCAAACCCGAGCCGCTTGTAGAACCCTGCCGGCCCGCCGTCCTCGGGCACGTAGCTCGTCAGCAGCTCTCTCGCCCCCTCCGCCCGGACGAGCCTCGCGACTTGCCGCACGGCCTCGGAGCCGTAGCCACGGCCCTGGTGCCGCTCGTCGATGAGCAGCTTCCAGAGGAACCACGGACCGATGATCTCCGGTGGCTGGGGTTCGACATCCCAGCTCACCATCACGAACCCGACCGGTTTGTCGTCCGCGTAGATCGCCCGGTACCACGGCTTGGCGTGCCGGTACTCGACGGCGTCGCGGAGAGCGCCCTGGACCGACCCGACGAACCGCTCCTGCTCGGGTGCGACGTGCAGCGCCAGGACCGCCTCGCGGTTCCCATCGGTGATCTCGCGAAGGGTCACGACCACGATGTGAGTGTAGGGGTCGTCAGAGGCAGTGGGCCTCGGCATGCTCCGCCCGAACGCTCAGGGTCACTGGCCGGGGTCCAAGGGTGCGGGTAGCTTCTGGAGTGGGAGGCTGCCGTTGTCGGGCAGCGCGGGAGAGTGGCTGACAACGCAGGGGTGCGGATCCGCCTCCTCGGTGGATTCGAGGTGACCGTGGCTGATCGGCCGGTGGCCGCTGACGCCTGGCGCTTACGCAAGGCCAAGACGCTGGTGAAGCTGTTGGCGCTCGCCCGCGGCCATCGGCTGCACCGGGACGCCCTGGTGACTGTTCTGTGGCCCGACCGCGATGGGGCGTCGGCCACCAACAACCTGCATCAGGCGCTGTATGTCGCCCGCCGGGCGCTCTCCGGGACGTCGGAAGCCCTGTGCTCGCTTCGCGACGACGTGGTGCTGCTCTCGGACGGCACCATGCCATGGCTGGACACCGACGCCTTCGAAGCCGCGTGCCGGCGAGCCCACCAGTCCCGGGATCCGCAGGACTACCGGGCGGCGTCCGAGCTCTACCGAGGCGACCTGCTGCCCGAGGACCGGTTCGAGGACTGGACCGAAGGGCCGCGCGAGGCCCTGAGCGAACGCTATCTCGGCCTGCTCATGGAGTCCGCCGAGGTGCTGTCGGACCAGGGCGAGCACGCCCAGGTCGTGGAGATCGCCGGCGCCGTCACCGCCGCCGACCCCTTCCACGAGGGCGCGCACCGGACACTGATGACGGCCCTGGCGGCGAGCGGCCGCCGGTACGAGGCGCTGGCGGTGTTCGACCGACTCCGCGAGACGCTGGCCGAGCAGTACGCCGCCGACCCTGAGCCGGCGACCCGGCGGCTCTACCGGGACCTGCTCACCCAGAGCGGCGCTGCGCCGGACACGCCGCCGGCAGGTGGGGTCGCGGTGACGGGACGGGCCGCCACCCGCACACCGTCTCGCCCACCAGTGGGCGTCACGGAAGGCCCGCGGCCCGAGCAGACCTCGTTTGTCGGCCGCCAGCGCGAGCTTGGTGAGATCGGCCAGGCGCTCGGCCGCACGCGACTGCTCACGCTGACCGGTCCCGGCGGCGCCGGCAAGACCAGGCTGGCCTACGAGGTCGCGTCCAGGCTGGCCGCCAGCCATCCCGACGGCGTCCACGTCGTCGAGCTGGCGTCGCTCTCGCGTCCCGAGCTGGTGCCGCAGGCCGTCGCGTCGGTGCTGGACGTGACGCTGTCCCAGACGGGGGCGGCCGAGGTCGCGCTGGCTCGCCAGCTTGCCGAGCGGCGGCTGCTGATCGTCCTGGACAACTGCGAGCATCTCCTGGATGCGTGTGCCCGGCTCGCCGCCGCCCTGCTGCGGACCTGCCCTGACGTTGTCGTCCTGGCGACCAGCCGCGAGCCGCTGCGCGTGGGCGGCGAGGTGACCTGGCGCACGCCGTCGCTCGCGCTCCCAGATCTACAGGCGCTGCCGCCCCTGGCCCGCCTGGCCGAGCTGGAGTCGATCCGACTCTTCGTGGAGCGGGCGTGTGACGCGGCGCCATGGTTCGTGCTGGACGCGACGACGGCGGCCGCGGTGGCGGAGATCTGCGTGCGGCTGGACGGGATGCCACTGGCCCTGGAGCTGGCCGCGGCGCGGACATCGGCCTTGGCGCCCGCCCAGATCGCCTCCCGCCTCGACGACGCGCTGCGGGTCCTTGGTCGCGGCAGCCGCACCGCCGTCACCCGCCAGCAGACGTTGCATGCCACGCTGGCGTGGAGCCACGACCTGCTCGAGCAGGACGAGCGAGCCCTGTTCCGGCGCCTGGCGGTGTTCGCCGGCAGCATGTCGCTGGAGGCGGTGGAGCACGTCTGCGGCGGCGACGGCCTGGACGTCGTCGACCTGCTGAGCCGCCTGGTCGACAAGTCGCTGGTGCAGGCCGACCAGGCCGACGGGACCGTGCGCTACCGCCTCCTCGAGACCATCCGGCAGTTCGCCGACCAGCGGCTGCGGGACGCCGGCGAGCGGGCGGCACGCGTCCGCGCCCACCGCGACTGGTATCTGGCGGTCGCCGCGGCGCATGACCCGGAGCGGGCCGTCGGTGTCGTCAACGACACCCCGCAGGCGCTGGACGCCGAGCACGACAACCTGCGGGCGGCGCTGGCCAGCGGGCTGGCCGACGACCCGGCGGAGGCGTTGCGGCTCGCCGTCAGCCTGTGGCGCTTCTGGCTGGCCCGGGGGCATTTCGCCGAGGGCAGCCGCTGGCTGGAGGCGACCCTGGCGGCGGCGCCGGAACGGACGCCGCTGCGGGCCAAGGCCCTGCTCGCCGCCGCCGCCATGCGCGTGCGCCGCGGGGACCTGGGCGCCCACGTGCCGGGCCTTGCCGGCGAGGCGGCCGCGATCATGCGCGAGGTCGGCGACGAGCAGGAGCTGGCCCAGGCCCTGCACCTGACCGGGCTGCTGGCCTGGGTCGAGGACGGCGGCTGGAGGCACGCGGTCCAGCTGGTCGAGGAGGGCCGCGCCCTGGCCGCCGAGGCCGGGGCCGCCGGCGTGGTCGCCAGCGCCACCCACATGCTCGGCGTGATCTCCCTGCTCCGGGGCGACAGCGGCCGGGCCGGGACCGACCTGGGCGACGCCCTCGACCTGCTCGGCCGGGTCCCGGCGGACCTGCCGCCGCTGTTCTCGGTGGTGACGCCGGGATGGTTCTGGGAGACCGGGGCCGACGGGCGGCCCCGCCTGCCGTTCACCGAGACCGTACTGGTGTACCGGCGGGTCGGGGCCGAGCAGGCGGCGGCCTACGCC
>JASLIH010000052.1 GCA_030152105.1 Actinomycetes bacterium | reverse complement strand
TGACCACCTTCCCCTCGTTGTCTACCCCGACCAGGACGGGCGAGGTCTGCAGTCCCCCGCCGGACCTTCGGGTGATGAGCACCGCGCGGTGGTTACTGGCCACGAACGCTCGAGCCTCGTCGGGGCTCATACGCCTCCCTTGCCTCCCAGCGCAGACGGTCACGTACGGTCCACGGAGAATCCGACCCGGCGGCGGCCTCCGCCGGTTTCGGCGGACGACGGACTACCAAACCACAGACAATGCCCGACCATCCGCCTGACCGCCTCCGGCACAGACCGACCAGGCACAACGTATCAATGGATGCCCGCTCAGCGCCGCCTGTCAGCGCTCGGATTGGATCTCGCAGCTGATCCTCGTCGCTCGTAGGCTTCCTCGGGCCCGTTGCACAAGCATTGACGGCTGGGCGGGTGCAGGTGCCAACACCACCATCTCGTGACGGCACCGAACGGCGGCGCCGAAGCCGCGCTGGAGGCTAGCGATGAACAGGGTCGTGCTGGATGTGTCGATGTCGCCGTGCGCCGAGCACTGGACGCCAGTGTTGGCGCCGCGGTCATCGGCAGGCGCACCTTGGATCTCGGTGTCGGCCCTGGGGCGCCACGCCCACTGTTCGATGGGGGGAGCAGGCCGAGCTGATCCCAGCAGCCAAGCCCGTGACCGGGACCCACCTACACAACCGAGTCCGGTACTGAGGACAGCGTTGCCGGGCGTGGCGAGCCCTGCGAATCCAGCTGCCTCTCCTATGCCCATGAGTTTCATGGTCATTGGAGGCCGATATAGGCAGCGATCAATCAGAGGAGGCCCACGATGGCCAAGGTGTTCACCCACATGACGATGTCGCTGGATGGGTTCATCGCGGATCCGAATGATCAGGTCGGGGAACTGTTCGACTGGTACGGGGCCGGGGACGTGACCGTGCCGACCCCGAATGAGGGGATTTCGTTCCAAGTCGACCACGCCAGTGCGGAGATGCTCCGAGAGTTGACCGGAAACGTCGGTGCACTCGTCTCCGGCCGACACCTGTTCGACATCGCCGACGGTTGGGGTGACAACCACCCGGCAGGCGCTCCCGTCGTCGTGGTCACTCATCGCGCACCCGAGGACGCCTCCAAGAGGTGGCCGAGAACGACGTTCGTCGATGGCGTTGAAGCCTCGATCACCGAGGCCAGACAGATCGCCGGCGACCAGGACGTCACCATCGCGAGCGCGAAGATCGCTCAGCAGGCACTCGACCTCGGCCTGGTGGACGAGGTGTGTGTCAGCCTCGTGCCGGTGCTGTTCGGCGAGGGGATCCCGTACTTCACGAAGCTGGACCGGGGCCACCTACTCCTCGACGACCCGATCGTCATCCAGGGACGGCGTGCCCTTCACCTGCGATACCCAGTCCGACGTTAGGCCGCGACCCGCATCGGTGGGATCGAGGCTTCTTCGCTCGCGCCAGCGCTTGCCGTAGTGACCTTGCGCCATGCCCGACCCCACCGTTCCCCGGTTCCAAGGGCAGCCTGTTCCGGTGCCGTTCAGGGGTGGCGGCGGGCGATGTGGAGCCGAAGCGTCTCAGGGACGCCCTTCAGCTCCACCGGACCGATCTCGGTGAACGTCACCGGCCCGCCCTGGGTCGCGTCCACGACCTCCTGGCTCACCACCACCTCACCTGGCCTGGCATACTCGGCCATCCTGGCCGCCAGGTTGACGGTCCGGCCGAAGTAGTCACCGTCCTGGACCACCACCGGCCCCGCATGAATCCCCACATGCGCCGGTGGCAGACCCTGACGCCCAACCACCTCCACCATCTCAAGAGCGGCCACCACCGCATCCCCCGGCGCCCGGAAATAGAACATCACCCCATCCCCCAGCCACTTCACCGGCGTCCCGTCATGCTCCAGGGCGGACCGCCGGACCAGACCAGCCAGCCGCGCCACCAGCTCCGCAGCCGCCTCGTCGCCCCGCTCCTCGGTCAGCCGCGTGTAGCCGGTGAGGTCGAGGAAACACATGGCCGGCGGACGCTCCAACCGGCGGTACAGGCCCGCCGCTTCCAGCGCGCCCTCGACGTGTTCAACGAACACCTGGCTCCAGGTGTGTTCCTGCTGGCCGTGGTAGATAGCCAGGAGAACCTCCTCGATCAGGGGGGTCATCTGTGATCCGAGGTCGGCCTGGGCCTGCAGCATCTCGCCCTCGGTCATGCCCGAGGCCACCAACGCCATCTCGACCTCGCTGTTCCACCAGCCAGCCTCCGCCTCGGCGATCCGGCGCAGACTGTCGCCATAGACCCGGAGCCATCGCTCGATGACCACGGGCCGGAACCCCTCCGAGAGCTGCAGCTGGAGCAACGGCACGACCGACAGCTCGTTGTGGTGGACGAGGTCCTCAGGGCGTGGTTCGGCGAAGCCGAAGGTCTCGCGGACCACCAGCAGCAGCCCCAAGGGGATGCCCGTCGTTGCGCTCAGCTGCTGGAAGGTCGTGTCGCTGAGCCCGGCGAACCGATCATAGGCACCCACATCCAGGAACGAGAACGAGAGCACTCCATCGCGGACAGCGGCGGACAGTCCCTCCAACGGCACCCCGGCTCGCTCCAGGCTCTGCAGCCACCGCGCCCTGAGCGCGTCACCGGGCGAGAACCCATCTCCCGCGGCTGGCGTCAGGATCCCCAGCTCGACCAGCCGGTCGAGATACTCGGGGTCGACCCCAGCCCGCTGGGCGACCTCCTCCCTGGTGTATCCGCTCACGGCACCACCCAGCATAACCTCGGCAGACGAGCACGCGACGCATGTCGCGCATCCCGTCACAATGGCCCACCCTCTCGGGGCCAGAGTGCGTGTTCAGTTGACGGGCGCGCCGAACCACTTGGGCATCTGGCTGAGGAGACCCGTCTGATCCTCGCCGATCCACGCCACGTGGCCGTCCGGCCGCAGCAGCGCCGCGGGCACGTCCAGTTCCTCGCTGACGTCGACGACGTGGTCGACCCGATCCGCCCACTCGGTGACCGAGAGCCGGCCGGTCTGGTCGAGCAGCAGTCCCCGGCCGCCGTGCATCAGCCCGTAGAGGCGACCCCGCTTCAGCCCCACGTCCCGCAGCCGCCGGCCGAGCAGTTCGTGGCCCTCGCCGAAGTCGTAGCGG
>JASLIH010000620.1 GCA_030152105.1 Actinomycetes bacterium | reverse complement strand
GCCCCGCCCAGGCTGGCGAACCCGAGGGTGCGCCGGTACAGCTTGTCGCCCTCGCGGTCCTGCCAGGTCGCCTCCCGGGTGGCCACGACCCGGTCGGCGATCATGTCCATCGCCGTCTCGAGGTCCAGCTCCTCCCACTCGGTGCCGTGGGGCCGCCGGTACTTCACCTTGGTCTCGCGCAGGGGGCCGGTGACCAGGCTCTTGGAGGCCGCGCCCTTGGGGCAGAGCCGGCCCCGGCTGACCGGGCTGTCGGGGTCGCCCTCGATCTGGATGACCTGGTCGTCCTTGACGAACACCCGCTGGCCGCAGCCGACGGCGCAGTAGGGGCAGACCGACCGGGCCACCCGGTCGGCCTCGACGGTCCGCGGCTGGAGCGCGGCCGAGCGGGAGGACCGGGCCGCCTCCCCGAGCCCGAGCCGGTCGTCGCCGCGGAGCTGGCGCACGATCGGCCAGACCGGAAGCCGCTTCGCCAACCGCATCGCCTCCCAGATGGTCGGACCCCGCCGTCAACGGTACCGGTCTACCACGCCGGCACCGATCGCACACCGGGAGGGTCAGGAGCTGCGGGCGGCCGGGGACGGGGCGCTGAGGGGGCAGCTGAGGTAGTGGTCGCGCTCGGGTTCCGGCTCCGGCTCCGGCTCGGGGTTGCGGATGGCGAACCAGGACAGCACCCCGCCGGCCGCGCACAGGACGGCCGCGATGGTCATGGCCGTCCGGAACCCGGCGCTGAAGTGGGCCGGCTCCAGGGCGTCCGCGCCCGAGATGCCGGCCGCCACCGGCAGGACGGCCACGGCCAGCAGCCCGGCTGTCCGGGCGACGTCGTTGTTGACCGCCGAGGCGATCCCGGCGTGCTCGGCCGGGGCGGCGGCGAGCACGGTCGAGGTCAGCGGGGCCACCGTCAGGACCAGCCCGAACCCGTAGACCAGCGACGCCGGCAGGATGTCGACCAGGTAGCTGGCCCCGGGGCCGATGCGGGTGAACAGGGCGAACCCGGCGGCGACGAGCAGCGGCCCGACGGTCATGGGCAGCCGCGGCCCGATCCGGGAGGCCAGGCGGCCCGACCTCGCCGACAGCAGCAGCATGATCAGCGTGACCGGGACCAGGGCGACCCCGGAGGCGAGCGGCGTGTAGCCGACCACCCGCTGGAGCTGGATGGGCAGGAGGAACAGCGACCCGCCGAGCGCTCCATAGACCACGAAGGTGACCAGGTTGGCCGCGGTGAACTGGCGCGAGGCGAAGATGTCGAGGGGCAGCATGGGGGCCGGGACGCGCCGTTCCCAGAGCACGAAGGCGGCCAGTGCGGCCACCCCGCCAAGGCCGGTGGCCAGGATCACCGGCGACGTCCAGCCCTGGGCCGGGCCGTCGGTGAGGGCGTAGACCACCCCGGCCAGGCCGCCCGCGGCCAGCGCGGCCCCGCCCCAGTCGAGCCGCCCGGTGGCCCCCGGGTCGCGGGTCTCGGGCACGTGGCGCAGCGACACCCAGACCACCACCGCGGCCAGGGGCAGGTTGATCAGGAAGATCAGCCGCCAGGTCGCGGCCTGGACCAGCCAGCCGCCCAGGAACGGGCCGAGCGCGGCCGTGACCCCGCCCAGCCCCGACCAGGCGCCGATGGCCGGGCCGCGGTCCTCACGCCGGAAGCTGGCCTCGATGATGGCCAGGCTGCCCGGGGTGAGCAGGGCCCCGCCGACGCCCTGGAGGGCGCGGGCCGCGATCAGGGCCTCGTCGGTCGGGGCGAGCCCGCACAGCAGCGACGCCACCGCGAACCAGATCACCCCGATGACGAACACCCGCCGGCGGCCGTAATGGTCGCCGAGCGACCCGCCGAGCAGCAGGAACCCCGACAGGGTGAGGGTGTAGGCGTTGACCACCCACTGGAGGCTGGAGATCCCGGCGTCCAGGTCCTCGCCGATGGTGGGCAGGGCCACGTTGACAACAGTGGCGTCGAGGAACGCGATGCCCGACCCGAGCACCGTGGCCAGCAGCACCCAGCGGCCGACGGGGCTGCGGTAGGCCAGCCCGCCGTGGTCGGCCGCGGCGGTCAGCGGCCGCTGCCCTTGAGCCGCGCGAACAGGCCGCCGCCCTGGGGCTCGACCTCCTCGCCGCGCAGCTGGGCCAGCTGGCGGATCAGGGCCCGCTGCTGCTCGCCGAGATGGGTCGGGGTGACCACGGCCACCTGGACCAGCAGGTCGCCCCGGCCCCGGCCGTCGGGGTGGGGCACGCCGCGCTTGCGGAAGCGCTTGACCTCACCCGACTGGGTGCCCGGCTCGACCTCGACCGTCTCCTTGCCGTCCAGGGTCTCCAGGGGGACGCTGCCGCCGAGGGCGGCCACCGTCATGGGGATCTCGACGCTGCAGACCAGGTCGTCGCCGCGCCGGTCGAAGACCGGGTGGGCGTCGACGGCCAGCTCGACGATCAGGTCCCCCGGGGGCCCGCCGTACTGGCCGGCGTGGCCGCGGCCCTGGTAGCGGATCTGGCTACCGTCCTCAAGGCCCGGGGGGATGTCGATGGTGAGGGTGGAGTCCTCCATCATCAGCCCCTGGCCGTGGCACTCCGGGCAGGGCGAGCGGACCTCCTGGCCGGTGCCGGAGCAGACCGGGCAGGTGGTGGCCGTGACCAGCTGGCCGAGCAGCGACTGGCGGACGGTGCGCTGCTGGCCGGAGCCGTTGCAGCGCGAGCAGACGGTCGGCTCGGTGCCCGGCTTGGCCCCCGACCCGGCGCAGCGCCCGCAGGTGGTCGCGGCCCGGACCCGGACGTCCTTGGAGGTGCCGAAGACGGCCTCGGTGAACGGCAGGCGCAGCCGCATGCCGATGGTCTCGCCCCGCCGGGCCCGCGAGCGGGCCCGGGTGCGGCCCCCGCCGAACGGGTCGCCGCCGCCGCCGAAGAACTGGCCGAGCAGGTCGTCGAAGGACGCCCCGAAGGTCGAGAACGGGTCGGCCCCCTGGCCGGCCATGCCCTCGACCCCGGCCTCGCCGTAGGCGTCGTAGCGCTGACGCTTGTCGGGGTCGGACAGGACGCTGTAGGCCTTGTTGATCTCCTTGAAGCGCTCGGCCGACGCCGGGTCGTTGCCGTTCACGTCGGGGTGGTACTGGCGGGCGAGCCGCCGGTAGGCGCGCTTGATGTCCTCGGGCCCGGCGCCCCGGTCGACCTCCAGCAGCTGGTAGTAGTCGCTCACCAGTTATCCGTTCCCCTCAAAGGCGTCGCCCAGGTAGCGGGCCACCGCCTGGACGGCGGCCATGGCCCGCAGGTAGTCCATCCGGGTCGGGCCGAGGACGCCGATGGAGCCGCTGGCGTCGCCGGCCAGGTAGGCGGAGGTGACCAGCGAGCAGGCCTCCATCCCCTCGACCGTGTTCTCCGAGCCGATCACCACCGACACCGCGTCGTCGCGGCCCAGGGTGGCCTGGAGCATGCGCAGCACCAGCACCTGCTGCTCGAGGGCCTCGTAGACCCGGCGGACGGTCTCGATGCCGTCGAAGGCCCCGGGCCCGGCGATGTTGGCCTGCCCGCCCAGCCAGACCCGCTCGCTGGTCTGGTCGCCGACGAACTGGCCGATGGCCGCGGCCAGGGTCTGGAACAGGGCCCGGCGCTGGGGCGGGACCTCGCCGCTCATGGCGTCGAGGATCAGCTCGGCCCGGGACAGGCGCTCGTTGGCCAGGCGCTCGTTGAGCTGGCGGCGCAGCGCCTCCAGGTCCTCGGTGGAGACCTCCTCGGCCGTCTCGACCAGCCGCTTCTCCACCCGCCCGGAGTCGACAATCAGCACCAGCATGATCACGTGCCGGCCCAGGCCGACCACCTCGATGTGCCGCAGCCGGGACCGGTCGAGGCCCGGCGGGGCCACCATGGCCGTGTAGTGGGTCAGGCTCGACAGCAGCAGCGAGGTCCGCTGGAGGGTCTCCTCCAGGTCGGCCGCCCCCTCGAAGAACCTGGCGATGGTCTCCTCCTGGGCTCGGGCCAGCTCCCCGACCCCCGAGAGCGCGTCGACGTAGAACCGGTAGCCCCGGTCGGTGGGGATGCGCCCGGCGCTGGTGTGGGGGTGCGCCAGGTAGCCCTGCTCCTCGAGCACGGCCAGCTCGTTGCGGATGGTGGCCGGCGAGACGCCGAGCGAGTAGCGCTCGGTCAGGCTCTTGGACCCGACGGGCTTCTCGGTGTAGATGAACTCATGCACCACCGCGCGCAGCAGCCGCGCTTTTCGCTCATCGAGGTCCATGGCCGCCCCTCCCTGCCCAAGACGATCCATGTTCGGCAGCGTAGCAGTCAAGGTAGGCGAGTGCTAAGCCAGCCGGGCGACCACCTCACCGTGCAGGAACATGCCCTTCTCGGTCAGCCGCAGCCCAGGTCCGGGGGCCAGCAGACCGGCCCGTCGCAGCTCCTGCGCTGGTGCTCCTGAGGGGTCGGTCCCCAGGCTCCTGGCCTCGGCCGGGTCGAGCCCCTCGACCGTCCGAAGCCGCAACGCCAGCGCCTCGAAGCGGGCCTGTCCGGTATCCAGCCGCTCCTGCCCGGAGGTCGGGCGCCGGTGCTCCCGGACCGCCGCCAGGTAGGCGGGCACCCCGTCGACGTTCCAGCGGCGGGTCGCCCCGTCGAACTCGTGGGCCCCGGCGCCGAGGCCGAGGTACCGCCCCCGCCGCCAGTAGGTCAGGTTGTGCCGGCTGGCGTGGGACGGGATCCGGGTGACCGTGCGCCGGCTCGCGCTCGGGCCCCTGCCCGCCCCCGCCGCGCCGTCCCTGGCCCAGTTGGAGACCTCATAGTGGTGGTAGCCGGCGACGGCCAGGACCGCACAGGCGGTGTCGTAGCGGTCGGCGAGGTCGTCCTCGCCCGGCTCGGCCATCCGGCCGGCGGCGACCAGGCGGCCGAACTTGGTGGCCGGCTCGATGGTGAGGGCGTAGGCGGACAGGTGCTCGGGTTCGAGGGCGATGGCCGCCTCAAGGGTGGCCGCCCACGACCCGGCGTCCTCGCCCGGCCCCCCGTAGATCAGGTCGAGGTTGAGGGCGGGGACGCCGGCCCCCCGGAGGGCCGCCACCGCGGCCGCCACCCGCCCCGCGTCATGGACCCGGCCGAGCGCGGCCAGGACCCCGTCGTCGAAGCTCTGGGCGCCCATCGAGACCCGGGTCACCCCGGCCGCGGCCAGCCCCTCGGCCATGGCGGCGTCGACCGTCTCCGGGTTGGCCTCGACCGTCACCTCGGCCCCGGGCGCGAACGGCAGCAGCTCCCGCAGCCGGGCCAGCAGGCGTCCAAGGTCGCCCGGCGGCAGCAGGGTCGGCGTCCCACCGCCCACGAACACGCTGGTGACCTCCGGCGGCTCCGGGCCGAGGGTGGTCGCCACCATGGCCGCCTCCTCCCCCAGCGCGGCCGCGTACGGCCGCCGCAGGCCCTCCATCCCCGTGTAGGTCACGAAGTCGCAGTAGTGGCACCGGGTCAGGCAGAACGGCACATGCACATAGACCCCGAACAACCCCGAGTCGACCAGCGGCGCCGGGCTCGGTGACGGTGGGGTCGGGATTGGGAGGACGGCTGTCATCGGGTCAGCTCTCGTCAGTCCGCAGGGCGGCCACGAACGCCTCCTGCGGGACCTCGACCCGGCCGATCTGCTTCATCCGCCGCTTGCCTTCCTTCTGGCGCTCCAGCAGCTTGCGCTTGCGGGTGACGTCGCCGCCGTAGCATTTGGCGAGCACGTCCTTGCGCCGGGCGGTGATGGTCTCGCGGGCGATCACCTTGGCCCCGATGGTCGCCTGGATCGGGACCTCGTAGAGCTGGCGCGGGATCAGCCGCTTGAGCTTGGCCGTCATCGCCCGGCCGTAGGCGTACGCCTTGTCCTTGTGGACGATGGCCGAGAAGGCGTCGACCGGCTCGCCCTGGAGCAGCACGTCGACCTTGACCAGGTCGGCCTCCCGGTACCCGCTTGGCTCGTAGTCGAGCGAGGCGTACCCACGGGTCCGCGACTTCAGCTGGTCGAAGAAGTCGAAGATGATCTCGCCCAGGGGGAGCTGGTAGCGCAGCTCGACCCGCTCCTCGGACAGGTACTCCATGGTCACCAGCTCGCCCCGCCGCCCCTGGCACAGCTCCATCACCGGGCCGATGTAGTCGGCCGGGCACAGCACCATCGCGGAGACGTACGGCTCCTCGATCCGCTGGACCGACGCCGCGGGCGGCAGCTCGCTGGGGTTGGAGACCATGATCGTCTCCCCCGTCTCCAAGGTGACCCGGTAGGCGACGTTGGGGGCGGTGGTGATCAGGGCCAGGTCGAACTCCCGCTCCAGCCGCTCGCGCACGATGTCCATGTGGAGCAGCCCGAGGAAGCCGCAGCGGAACCCGAACCCGAGCGCGGTCGACGACTCGGGCTCGTAGACCAGGGCGGCGTCGTTGAGCCGCAGCCGGTCCAGGGCGTCGCGCAGGTCGGGGAAGTCGTCACCCTCGATCGGGTACAGGCCCGAGAAGACCATCGGCCGCGGCTCGCGGTAGCCACCCAGCGGCTCGGTCGCCAGCCGGCTGGCGGTGGTGACGGTGTCTCCCACCCGGACCTGGCGCACGTCCTTGACGCCCGGGATGAGGTAGCCGACCTCCCCGGCCTGGAGCTCGGCGGTGGGGACGGCCTCGGGAGCGAACACGCCGACCTCCTCGGCCTCCGAGGT
>JASLIH010000503.1 GCA_030152105.1 Actinomycetes bacterium | reverse complement strand
CGTTGGCCAGGTAGTCGCCCATGTAGTAGGGGGCGATCAGGGGGTCGAACTGCTGGATGTTGAGCACGCCAAGGAAGGAGCGGTTGGTCACCCGCTGGGCGCTGAAGCCGGCGCCGTCGGCCGAGTCCAGCACGGCCACGTCGATCAGCCGGTCCGGCCGGGTGGGGGCGATGCTGTAGTACAGCACGTGCAGCCCTTCGCGGTCGCTGCTCAGGGCGGGCTGGGCCTGGTCGGCGTTGCCGCCGGTCAGCCAGCGCAGCCTCCAGCTGGCGCCGGCGTCGGTGGAGCGGGCCAGGCGCAGGTGGCTGTGGCCGCCGAGGGCCTCGTTCCATGCCACGTACAGCACGCCTCGGTGGAAGGCCAGCACCGGGAACTCGGCGGTCCGCATGGCCTTGCCCGGGCCGAGCAGGATCGCCGGGCCGGCGGCGGTGTCGGCCGTGCCGGCCGGGGTGATGTCGGCGATCGTGACCGCCGGGCCGAAGCTGCGGCCGCCGTCGGTCGATTTGAAGATCACCTCGCTGGTGACCAGCTCGGCACCCTGGCAGTTGGGGTCGTCGACCTGGAACCGCTCGGCGGCCACATAGAGCGTGCCGTTGGCAGGGTCGACGATCGGCTGGGCGCCGAGATACTGGGTGAACGAGCAGCCCTCCAACAGCGAATGCTGGGCCGCATAGGCCACCGTCCAGGTCCGTCCGCCGTCGGTGGAGCGGGCCACCGGCAGCCCCGACAGGATGTCGGTGGCGCTGAAGAACAGATCGTCCCAGGCGACATAGAGGACATCGCGTCCAGCCCGGGACGGGTCCCGCCCGGCCGTGATCGCTTCCTTGTCGCCAACGTAGAAGTCGACCGGCGGATCGCCCGGCGACACCTGAAGTGGCGCCGACCAACTGCGACCGCCGTTGGTGGATCGGGCCACCGAGACACCAAGGTTGAAGTTGGGGGTCCCAGCCAGGGTGGCGTAGTACATGCGCCCAGCCCGGTCGCTGGTCAGCCACGGGTCGCCGAAGTTCACATAGCCGGGCCGGTTGGGCAGCGGACCGCCGTCGGTGAAGGTCCGGCCACCATCGCGGGAATAGGAGTAGCCGCTCAGGCTGGAGCCCTGAGTAGTGAACAGCAGCGACTGTTGGGAGTCGTTGTAGCCGACGGCGACGTTGCGGCCCGCCACCGCGATGGTGGTCTCGCTCTGGGTGGTCTGGTCCTGCTGGTGCCGGTCACGCGCCGGGTCGTTGACCCGGACATTGCGCAGGCCCGGCCCAGCCAGGCGGACCGCGGGACCGGCAGCGGCGGTCGCGGCGCCTGCCTTGGCCCGGGCTTCGGTGCCCTCGGGTTCGGCGGCTCGCTCGCCGCCGGCGGCCACCCTGGCCACGAATGCGCGGGCGGCAGGGGTGAGCTGCAGCCCCTTGGTTGCCAGCAGTTTCTTGGCCAGCTCCTGCTTGGAGGGTCGCGCCGGTGTGGGTGCCGCCGACCCGCCGGGCCCGAGCCAGCCAACCAGGGCAAGCGCCATCGTGATCGTGGCGAGCGCGGCGATAGTTGTTCTCTTGCGCATGGGGGCTCCTTTCCCCTGTGCGGACCGACTGGTGCTACCAGTGCACAGAACCCGGAAAGGCTAGCCCGAGCCTTCTCCCTAATCCACGCTTACCGTCCATACCGTGATGAAGCCGTGACCTGAGCCATTGCGGCTGATGACCGCATCGGCGATACCGTCAAGCGAGGGACGGCCGAACACATCGAGTGGTCCCTTCGCGGGTGTGCCAGAGATTGCCAGAAGCCGCGTATCACGCAGCCCCGCGGTACACCACAGCTCCATAGCCGATAGGACCAACCATCTGCGGTGCCGTGAAGCAGGACGAAGCGTCGCGTTGTTCCTCGAAGGCGCCGCTCCCCTCTGACACGGAAGAGGTCACAGGTTCAAACCCTGTCGCGCCCACCAGCCACAACGCAACTCTGGGTCCGCCGCTCAGCGCCGCTTGTCAGCTTGTCAGCAGATCACTTGCTATGGCCGTTAGAACACTCTGAGCGCTGACCGATTCGGGTGACTTCAGGCGGTCCTAATGAGGTGGATTCGTTGTAGCGGAGGCGTCGAGTGGTCGTGGGCCGGCTGCAGCAACGGAGCTGGACTCGCTGAGGGCGGAAGCGCCCGGGTGGTCGAGGTCGTGGCCGACGAACTTGGGCCGCGCCTGCGGTGGTCGACGCCGATGACGACCAGGATGGCGAGGAGCCAGATGCGAGATGGGCAGATCTCGGGACGCTCGCGTGCAACCTTTCCTACCTGTCGGCGAGTGGATACTGCGAGGCGACCGCTCCACGGGAGGCGCAGTGGCCGTCGACGAGACGGAGTTCAGCGAGTTCTTCGCTAGCCAGTACGCGGCCCTGTGCTGGCTGGGGCTGCTGTTGACCGGCGACCGGGCCGAGGGCGAGGAGCTGGCCCAGGAGGCACTGGTGCGCACCTGGTGGCGCTGGAAGCTGGTGCGGCGCCCCGACGACCCCGCCAGCTACGCCCGCCGGGTGCTGGTCAACCGGCGCCGCTCGCTGCTGCGCCGGGCCGGTGTCGAGGCCCGGTACCTGGCGCGGTCGCGGCCCGAGGACCTGGTCGTGCCGGCCGGCGACGAGCGCGCCCTGGTGCTGTGGCAGGCCGTCCAGGCGCTGCCGGCGCGGCAGCGGGCGGTGCTGGTGCTGCGCTACCACCAAGACCTGCCTGAGGCCGAGGTCGCACGGCTGCTGGGGCTGCCGCTGGGCACGGTGAAGTCGCTGGGCCACCGGGCCTTGGCCCGCCTGCGGGAACGGCTGGGCGAGCCTGGTCTGGATCCCGCGCGTAGCAGGAGCGAGGAGGGACCGTGAAGCTGGAGGACGAACTGCGCCAGCTATTTGGGCGGACAGAAGGGGTGCCCTGGCCGGGCGAGCGGGAAGCCTTCGACCGGTTTCTCCACCGCCGGGCCCGTCGCGGCCGCGCGGTCGCCACCGCCGCCGGGCTTACGCTGGTCGCCGTGGTCGGAGCTGCGCTGCTGGTGGCCCGCCAAGTGCCCCAGGACCGGGAGGC
>JASLIH010000577.1 GCA_030152105.1 Actinomycetes bacterium | reverse complement strand
TGTCGAAGATCAAGGAACGGTCGGTCGACTCGTGGAGGAGGAACCCGTGGCTGAGACACCCAACGCGATGCCTTCGCGTGGCCGTCCCAATTTGCTTTCACGATCAACCAATTCGTTCTCAGCCTGAATGCGCGGCCGCCGCCAGCAGCGCCCGCATCTCGGCCCCGGGGCCGCCGACCGTCGCCAGCACGCACCAGGCGGCCCCGGCGTCGCCCAGGGCGCGCAGCCGGGCGAGGACCGTCTCGGGGTCGCCGGCGACCACCCGGTCCAGCTCGGCCGGTGGCCGGCCGGGCGCCCAGCGGGCCAGGCGGGCCTCGGCCTCGCGCCGGTCGGGCGCCACCAGCACCTGCCCGGCCCAGGTGCCGGCGACGGCCGCCGGGTCGCGGCCGGCCCGTTCGGCGGCCCGGCGCACCCCGGCCATGCCGGCGGCCAGCTCCTCGGGGGTGAGCCCCCAGCCGTTCCAGGCGTCGGCCGCCCGGCCGGCCAGGTCGTGGGCGCCGGGACCGACGCCTCCCACCCAGACCTCCGGGGCCGGGACGCCGGCGAGTGGGCCGCGCAGGGCGGTCATGGTGGCCTCGAGGGCGGTGGCACGCTCGGCCGAGTCGCCGAACGGCAGCCCGAAGGCCAGGTTCTCGGCCCGGTTGGCCCGGTCGCCCCGGCCAACCCCGACGATCACCGGCACCCCCGCCACCTGCCCCACGGTGGCGGCCATCCTCGCCACCAGGGCCGGGGCCCGCAGCCCAGCCCGGGTCACCAGGGTGCCGACCCGGAACCCTCCCGGACCACGGCCGGTCTCGGCGGCCACGGCGGCCAGCAGCGTCCAGCACTCCAGGGCCGGGCGGGCCGGGGCGCCCAGCGGCCAGAAGTGGTCGAACACGAACGCCCCGGCGAAGCCGAGCCGCTGGGCGTCGGCCGCGGCCGCCAGTGCCGGCCCCGGCCGCTCCGAGAACTGGGGCAGGGTGATGGCGAGGCGCGGAGGGGTCCGGGGAACCCCAGGGGGGTGCCTCGGAGAATGGGGCGCGGCCATCAGTGGCGGGCCAGGGCCAGGGTGGCCGCGCCGACCAGGCCGCCGGCGTCGCCGAGGCGGGTCGGGACCACCGGGGGGAGGTCGCGGTGCTCGCGGGCGTGGACGTAGCGCTCGAAGCTGGCCCTGGCCGGGGCCAGCAGCAGCTCGCCGGTGGCCGCGACCCCGCCGCCCACGACCACCAGGTCGGGGTCGAAGATGGTCACCAGCGAGGCGATGCCCACCCCCAGCCAGTGCCCGACCCGCTCGAACAGGGCCAGGGCCGCCTTGTCGCCCTCGCGGGCCGCCGCGAACACCACCTCGCCGGTGACCGGCCCCCCGGCCGACGCGGCCAGGGTGGCCAGGCGGCCGCCCGGGTCGGCGGCGGCCACCTCCCGGCCCAGCCGGCCCAGAGTCGAGCCCGAGGCCATCGCCTCGAGGCAGCCGCGGTTGCCGCAGGCGCAGCGGTCGCCATCGGGGTCGACGATCAGGTGGCCGAGCTCGCCCGCGAACCCGTGCTCGCCGTGGTGGATCTGGCCGTTCAGCACCAGCCCGCCCCCGATCCCGGTCCCGACGGTGACCAGCACCAGGTCGCCGGAGCCGGCGCCGGCCCCGAACCGGGACTCGGCCCAGGCGGCGACGTTGGCGTCGTTGTCGACGCTGGTCGGCAGGCCGGTCCGCTCGTGCAGGAGGCGGCGCAGCTCCATCCGCCGGTAGGTGTTGTGGGGAGCCCAGCAGGCGATGCCGCCCGGCCGCTCGACCAGCCCGGCCGCCCCCAGCCCGATCGCCTCCACCGCCGGGTTGCGGTCCCGGAGCTCGTCCAGCACCGCCAGCAGCGCGGCCAGGGTCGCCCCCTCCTCGTCGGGCGGGGTCGGCACCCTGGTCCGGTCCAGGATCCGCCCGCTCTCGGTGACCACGCCACCGGCGATCTTGGTGCCGCCGATGTCGAGGCCGATGGCCTGCGGCTCGGCTCCAGCGGATGGCACCACCGGCTAGCCGACGTCGATCCGCTGGAGCCCGTCGCTGGCAAACCCCGCGTCCCCAGCGGCCGGGCGGCGGCGGCGGCGACCGGGGGCGGCCGACCCCGACGGCTCGGCCGCCCCGTCCAGCAGCGCCCTGGCCGCCAGCAGCAGCTCGGCGCCGGCCTTGACGAAGTGCTCGACCGCCTCCGGCGCGGTCTCGCGCAGCCTGGCCAGGCCGGCGCAGAGTGGGCAGGACTGGCACTCGGCGGCCTGACCGGCCGTTCCGGGGTCGTCGTGGGCCATCGGCGCGTCTCCCGTCTCTGGCCGCGTCAAGCGCCCCGGGCCCCGGCCGAGGGGCCCTCGCGGGCGTCGAAGCGGACCACCAGCGTGCCACCGCGCAGGTTGGCGGCGGAGATCTCCAGCGGCTGCAGGGCCTGGGGCAGGAGCACGTTGCGCTTGTAGCCTCCCACCTTGATCAGCAGCTCGTCGCCCTTGCGGTGGACGTCAAGGTCGCCCCGCTCGGCGAACGGCAGGTCCATGAGCAGGTCGTAGCCGCCGCCGCGCTGCTTGGACACCCGCATCGGTCGCGACTCGGCCAGCACGCCGGCCGGGTCGCGCTCGCCGTAGACCTCGTCGGCGACCTCCGACAGCCGGTCCAGCCCGACCATCTCGTCGTCGAACAGCCGGCAGGTGAGGATCGGCAGGGGCGCGAACGACTCGGTGATGGTCCGGAAGTGGTCGGCCTGGATCTCCTTCCACTTGCCGAAGTAGGGGTCGGTGACGTCGTCGGGCAGCAGCCGGTTGACCACCACCGCGTCCACCCGGTAGCCGAACAGCGACAGGTAGGTGTAGGTCCGCCTGGCCTCGGCGACCACCATCTTCTCGGGGTTGAGGACGAGACGGACGGTGGAGGTCTCGGGCTCGGCCAGCAGCACCCGGACTCGCTCCAGGTTCCGGTACAGCCGCTCCACGGCCCCGAACACGGCGTCCGAGGCGATCGGCGGCAGGTTGCCGAGGCGGCCCAGCAGCGGCCGGGCCACGGTGGCGATCCGCCGCGAAGACGGGAAAATCCGGTCGATGTACCAGCCCAGGGCCTCGGGCAGCGACAGCAGCCGCAGCGTCTCGGCGGTCGGGGCGCAGTCGACCACCAGCAGGTCGTAGTTGCCGGCCTGGTGGTAGCGGTTGATGTCGATCAGGCTGAACAGCTCGTCAAGGCCGGGGATGACCGACAGCTCCTCGGCCTCGACGGCGTCGACCCCGCCCCAGTTGAGCAGGTTGACGACGTACTCCTGGATCTCGCGCCAGTTGGCCTCCAGCCGGGCCTGGCTGTCGATCTGCTCGGCCCAGAGCCGATCGGTGACCTGGCGCGGCTCCGCCCCCAGCTCGACGTCGAAGGAGTCGGCCAGGGAATGGGCCGGGTCGGTGGACATGACCAGGGTGCGGTGCCCGCGGGCCGCGGCCTTGGCGGCGGTGGCCGCGGCGACGGTCGTCTTGCCGACGCCGCCCTTGCCGGTGAACAGGAGGATGCGCACGGTGCTGGCAGCCTACATGGACTCCACGCGACGCTTCAGGTCGCCGAGGGCCGAACGCACGATCTGCTTGGCCGCCTGCCGCATCAGGAAGCCGGGGATCGGCATCCCGAGCGAGACCTCCAGCTGGTAGGTGACCCTGGTGGTCCCATCGCCGGCCGGGTCCAGGGTGTAGGAGCCGGCCAGGTCGTCCAGTGTCCCCTCCACATAGGTCCAGGACATGCCGGCGTCCTTCGGCTGGTAGCGGTAGGCGAGCGTGTAGGCCTGCTCCCCCCAGGGGGTGCCGAGCCGGAAGGCGACCCTGGTCCCCCGCCCCCGGCGGTCGTGGGCCAGGACCTCGACCTCGTCCAGGTTCCCGACCCAGTCCGGGTAGGCCTCGAAGTCGGCCACCACCGCCATCACCTCGGCGGGGGTGGCGTAGACCTCGGTGGACCCCTCGGCGTGCTCGGCCATGCCCGGATGCTAGTACGCCTTCAGGCCGGATGGTCGAGCATCCGCCCGGTGGCCCGGAAGTAGCCGACGTTGACCAGCCAGGTCCGCCCGACCCGCAGGCGGCTACGCCGCGGCTGGTGGACGTGGCCGAAGTACAGGTAGTCGGGCTGGTGCTCCTCCACGTAGTCGAGCAGGGCCTGGCTGCCCGGCTCGGGCCGGCCGGCGACCACGTCGAAGCGCAGGTCGTCCACTGCCGGGGGCATGTGCGAGCAGAGCACGTCGACCGGGCCGACGGCGGCCACCTTGGCCGCGAACTCCTCGTGGGTGCACTCCGACAGGTGCGGCCGGCTGCCCCTGGGCAGCCCGCCGCCGACGAACCCGACCCGCAGCCCGTCCAGCTCGACGCTCTCCCCGTCCAGGTGGCGGACCCCGGGCCGGAGCAGGTCCTGGAACTGGTCGGGCCGGTCGACGTTCCCGTGCGTCAGGTAGGTCGGCTCGGGGAAGGCGGCGAACACCGCCTCGTACTGGGCCCGCACGGCCACCCGGACCTGGTCGCGGATCTGCTCCTCCCGCCCCTGCGACGCGCTGCGCAGCACCCGCCCGGCCTCGTCGAACCGCCCGGCCGTGCGGTGGCGGACGAAGTCGGCCGTCACCTCGGGCCCGAACACCTCGGCCGCGATCCCCTGCATCGTCCGGTAGTCGATCAGGTTCACCAGGTCGCCACAGACCAGCAGCGCGTCCGCCCCGGCAGCCTCCCGCGCCAGCGCGTCAGCGGCGCCGTGGATGTCGGAGATCACTCCTATCCGCATCGGGCCATGCTAGCGGGGCGCGAACCACCGCAGTCCTCGTTCCATGTGGGGGGAGCTCGCTCCCCCACGGCCCCCCAAGAGCGCCTGTGCCATGGCCGGGCTGATGCGCGACACTTACGCCATGGCTGAGGGTGCGAGCGTTGTGGTGGTCGGGGGCGGGGTGATGGGCTGCTCGATCGCCTTCCACCTGGCCGAGCGGGGAGTGGACGTGCTCGTGCTCGAACGGGGCACGGTGTGCTCGGGGATGACGGCCCGGTCGGGGGCGCTGGTGCGGATGCACTACACCAACGAGCCCGAGGCCCGGATGGCCCTGACCGGGCTGGGCTACTTCCAGAACTGGAAGGAGCGGGTCGGGGGGTGGTGCGGGTTCACCGTCACCGGGGCGGCCATCCTGGTCGGGCCGGGCGAGCGCGAGCGGCTGGAGCGGAACGTGGCCATGCTGCGGCGGGTCGGGGTCGACACCGAGGCCGTCACCCCGGAGGCCCTGGCCGCCGAGCACCCCGAGCTGGACCTGGCCGGGGTCGAGATGGCCGCCGTCGAGCCCGGCTCCGGCTACGCCGACCCGGTGGCCACGACCTTCGCCTTCGCCTCGCGGGCGGTCGACCTGGGGGCGCGGATCGGCCAGGGGGTGGCGGTGCGGGGGCTGGCCGTGGCCGGCGACCGGGTGGTCGGGGTCGACACCGACGACGGCCGGGTCGGGGCCGACGCGGTCGTGCTGGCCTGCGGGCCCTGGGTCGACCCGCTGGCCCGGACGGCCGGGTTCGAGCTGGGCATCACCCCCGAGCGCTCCCAGATCGCCTTCTTCCGCCGGCCCGGCGCGGCCCGCCGCCACCCGGTGGTGATCGACGGCGTGCTCGGCACCTACTTCCGGCCCCACGGGGGCGAGCTGACCCTGCTCGGGGTGGAGGCCGGCCACCATCTCGAGGTGGAGGCGATCGACCGCGTGGTCGAGGGCTACGACCACGAGGTGACCGCCGCGGCCCTCGGCCGCCTGGCCGGGCGGGTGCCGGCGTTCGCGGGGGCGCCGTTCGCCCGCGGCCACCGCGGGGTCTACGACACCTCGGCCGACAGCCGGGCCGTGCTCGACGCCGCCCCCGGGGTGGCCGGGCTGTATGTGGCCGGCGGTTTCTCGGGCACCGGGTTCAAGAAGTCCCCGGCCGTCGGGACCTGCATGGCCGAGCTGGTCACCCAGGGCCGGGCCACCACCGTCGACCTGCACCCGTTCCGGCTCGGCCGCTTCGCCGAGGGCGACCCGATCGTCGGCGACGAGTACCGCCTGCCGCCGGAGTTCGGGCACAAGCTGTAGTTCGCACCGGATGGCCATAACACGGCCAATCGCCTGGCCTCGCCGTATACACTCCTTGGGCTACCCACCGCGCCTCCGAGCCGCCGCCGACGACGACTCGGACGACGGCAACGACAGCACCGACTCGTAGGCCACCGGCGCCCCGGCGCCCACATCCCAGGTGAGGGCCGTGACCCCACACGGAGCCGCTTCGGCCGGCGCGACCTGCCCCGCCCGCGGGGTCGAGACGCCGGGGCGAGCTGACTCCCGGCCGGGAGGGGAGATGGGGAGATGACCCGACGGCGGTCCCAGGCCGACGAGGCCGCGCTGCTCCAGGTGCTCGGCCAGAGCCCGATCTTCCGGCAGGGCCGGCCGGACGCCCTGGCCGCCGTGGCCGCCCAGGCGACCCCGTTCGACTACCCGGTGGGCAGCTTCCTGATGCGCCAGGGCGAACCCGCCGACCATGTGCTGGTGCTGACCGCCGGCGAGGTGGCGATCGTCTCCCCCGTCCGCGGCGGCGGCGAGCTGGTCCACACGATCATCCGGGCCGGGCAGCTGATCGGCGAGCTCGCCCTGCTGAACGACGGCCGGCGGACGGCCGGGGCCAGGGCGACCTCGCCCACCACCGCCTGGGCCATCGGCCGGGTCTCGTTCTGGGGCTTCCTGGAGGCCAACCCGGCCGCCTCCTCGGCGCTGCTCCGCCAGGTGGCGGCCCGGCTGGCCGACCGGGAGGCCCTGATCGACGACCTGCTGTCGCTGGACGTCAAGAGCCGCCTGGCCAAGGCCCTGCTGAGCCTGGCCGACGACCACGGCCAGCCCGACCCCGACGGCGGGACCAGGATCACGCTGCACCTCACCCACCGCGACCTGGCCGGCATGGTCGGGGCCAGCCGCGAGAACGTCAGCCGGGCCCTTGGGGCGTTCCGCAAGCGCGGCTTCATCGACTACGACTCCGACGCCATCCATCTTCGCAACCCCGACGCCCTCCGCCGGCTCACCTAGTCGGCGTGTGTCGGACATCACCAGGATGCGGTGACCCAGGGCACCGACGGCGCCCGCCCCCGGCGGCTACGCTCAGCTCGTCCTTCACAGAGGTACCGGCGGAGACAGCAGGAGGAGCCCGCCGGAACCGGCAGAGGGACAGGGACAGCAGCGGACGGCTGGGGAGTTGGGGGATATCCGGGGGGGTCCGGACCAACCGCTGGCGGTGCCGGTCAAGGGCGCGGTCGCCCGCGACCAACCGGCATCCCAGGCCAGGCCCGCCCCGTCACGGCCGGGGCGGGCCTGGCCTTCTCCATGCCCGCGGGCGCTGTCGGGGACCCGTCCAGCACGGCCCGGGCCGCGGCCTCCAGGTCACCGACGACGGCGACGCCCGGCGGTGGGGGCCGGCCGGCCGCCTGCCCGGAGGTCACGAACAGCGGCCGCACCCCGGCGGCCACGGCCGCGCCCATGTCGGCCGGGTGGTTGCCGACCAGCCAGGAGGCGCCCAGGTCCAAGCTCAGGCGCTCGGCCGCCGCCTCCAGCATCCCCGGCCCGGGCTTGCGGCAGCGGCAGGCGCGGGTGAAGCCGGGCACCGTCCCGTCGGGGTGGTGGGGGCAGTGCAGGACGGCGTCCAGGCGTACCCCGGCGCCGGCCAGCAGCTCGGCCAGGCGGCGGTGGACGGCCGCGACCGCCGCCTCGTCATAGAGCCCGCGGGCCACCCCGGCCTGGTTGGTCACGACGACCAGGGCGTAGCCGGCATCGGCCAGCCGCCCAAGGGCGGCCACCCCGCCCAGGAGGACCACCCGACCCGGGTCGTGCAGGTACGGCACCTCCTCGACCAGGGTGCCGTCGCGGTCCAGGAACACCGCCGGCCGGCTCGGCCGGCGCGCCGCCCGATCGCGGGTCGCTTCGTCCGCGCCCGCCCTCATCCGTCGGCCAGGCGCTGCTCGACCCACCCGCAGAGGGCGTGGCCGATGGTGATGTGGCCCTGCTGGACGAGCCCGGCGATGTCGCCGTCGACGTGCAGGGCCACCTCCGCGGTGTCGTCGAGGGGCGAGGCGGCCGGGCCCAGGAGGGCGACCACCACCATGCCCTTGGCCCTGGCGCTGTCCACTGCCCGCAGGACGTTCTCGGAGCGGCCGCTGGTCGAGATGGCGACCAGCACGTCCCCTGGCCGCCCCAGCCCCTCGACCTGGCGGGCGAACACGTCGGCGTAGCCGTAGTCGTTGCCGATGGCGGTCAGCACCGAGGTGTCGGTGGTGAGGGCGACCGCCCGGTAGGCCGGCCGCTCCAGCTGCAGTCGTCCCATCAGCTCGGCCGCCAGGTGCTGGGCGTCGGCCGCGCTGCCGCCGTTGCCGCAGAACAGCACCTGGCCGCCGCCGGCCAGGGCGTCGGCGACCAGCCGGGCGGCCCGCTCGACGGCGGCCACCCCCGGCCGCTCGGCCAGGGCCACGGCCACCGCCGCCGAGCTGGCCAGGTACCCGCCGATGCTACTCATCGGGGCACCCCCTCTGGAGATCTGCCTGATCCACCCGGGGCACCCCGCCGGGGTGCCCCGGACCCTCGGCCGAACCCCTCCGTGCTCATGGTCTCCTCCCGGCTCGCTGGTCGCCGTCCAGGGCTCCCCGCAGGTCGAAGTGGACCGGGGAGCAGGGGGCGCCGGCGCCCTCGAGGGCGGCCACCATCCGGGCCCGCCGCTCCGGCGGCCCGGCGAACAGCATGAACCCGCCGCCGCCGGCGCCGAGGACCTTGCCCCCGGCCGCCCCGGCGGCCCGGCCGACCTCGTACAGCTCCTCCAGGCGCGGGGTGGCGATCCCGGTGGCGAGCCGGCGCTTGTGCTCCCAGCCCTGGCGCAGTCCCTCGGCGAAGGTGGCCAGGTCGCCGGCCAGCAGGGCGTCGCGCATCGCCTCGGCCAGCGCCTTGAGCCCGCCAAGGCTGGCCAGGCTGCGCTCGGACCCACACAGGACCCCGTCGACCTGGCGGCGCAGGATGCCGTCGTCGGTGCGGCTGTCCCCCGACCAGGCGAGCAGCAGCGAGCGCTCCAGCGCCTCCAGGACCTCGGCCGCGACCGGCAGGGGGCGGACCTCGACCTGGTCGTCGCCGGCGAACTCGATGAAGTTGAGCCCGCCGTAGGCGGCGGCGTACTGGTCCTGCATGCCGCCCTCGATCTTGAGGTCGACCCGCTCGACCTGGTAGGCGGTGCGGGCCAGCTCGGCCGGGGACCAGCGCCGGCCGGTGGCCTGGCCGACGGCGGCCAGCATGGCCACCACCAGCGCCGACGACGACCCCAGGCCCGACCCGGGCGGGGCGTCGGTGGCCAGGGTGAGGTCGAGGCCTCGCCCCGGCCGGCGCGCCGCCAGGTCGCGCAGGACCGCCTTGACCAGGTCGAGGTGGCCGTTGAAGCCGAGCTCGTCGGGCGCGAAGGCGGCCCGCGACCGCAGATCATGGGACTCCACGTGGTAGTCGCCGTCGCGCCGGGGCCGCAGGGCGGCGGTGGCGCAGCGGTCGATGGTGACCGACAGGACCGCGCCCCCGTGGGTCTGCGGGTAGGGCGGCACGTCGGTCCCCCCGCCGGCGAAGCTGATCCGCAGCGGCGCCCGCGCCCACGAGGTCCTCACCGGGCCGCCCCCTCGGAAGCGCTCCCTGGTCCTCCGGGCCCACCGGCGGCCGCCTCGGCCAGGAGCTGCTCGAGGCGGGCCACGACCGCCTTCCAGGCGAACTCGGCCTCGACCCGGCGCCGGCCGGCCGCCCCCAGAGCCCGGGCCCGGGCCGGATCGGCCAGCAGCCCGGCCACGGCGGCGGCGACCGGTCCGGGCCGTCGGCCGTCGACCACCGTCCCGGTCTCCCCCTCGACCACCGTCTCGGGGGCGCCGCCCGAGCGGCCGGCCACCACCGGCAGCCCGGTCGCGGCCGCCTCCAGGAACACCACCCCCAGGGCCTCCAGGTCCAGCCCCAGCCAGCGGGTCCGGCATGGCATGGCGAACACGTCGCCGGCGGCGTAGTGGGCCGGCAGGTCCTCCCAGGCCACCTCGCCGGCCAGGTGGATGCGGTCGGCCACCGGGCTGGCGGCGGCCAGCCGGCGCAGCCGCCGGGCGTACGGCCCACCGCCGACCAGCAGCAGCCGCGCCTCCGGCACCCTGGCCACCACCTCCGGCCAGGCCTGGATCAGGCGGTCCTGACCCTTTCGGGGCACCAGGCGGGAGACGCACACGCAGACCGGCGCCGACCCCAGCCGGTGGCGCTCGCGCACCTGCCGCCCGTCGACCGCCGGGTGGTAGGCGCCGGCGTCGACCCCTGCCGGGAGCAGCTCGACCGGGCAGCGGCCGCGCACCGCCTTGCCGACCCGGGCCGCCGACCAGTGGCTGACGGCGGTGAGCAGGCGCAGGTCGCCGGCCACCCGGACCAGCAGCCTGCGTGCCAGCGGCACCCGCCCGACGGCGACCTCGACCCCGTGGGTGAAGCCGACACAGGGCACGTCGGTGGCCCGGGTGAGGCGCCCGGCCAGCAGCCCGAGCGGGAACGCGGCCCCGAAGCAGATCAGGTCCGGCCGCACCTCCCTGGCCAGGGCGACCGTCCGGCGCAGGACGTCGGGCGTCGGCAGCATCGTCCGCCCCGGGTGGCGGACGACCCGGAACGGCTGGGCGGCGTCGAACGCTGCGGCGCCGGGCCAGGCCGGCGCGTACACCACCACCCGGTCGGGAGGCAGCCGGCGCACGAGGTTGTGGCAGTACTGCTGGATTCCCCCGGACCGGGGTGGGAAGTCGTTGGTGACGAGCAGCAGGTTCACGGCCCGGGCATTCTAGTGGCGTTCGGCCCACAGCCACGCCTGGGCGATCCGGGCCATGGTGGTCGGGTGACTGGCGAACATCACCAGCAGCAGCCGGTTGGGCCGCAGGTCGGCCCGGTTCTCCAGAGCGAGACGCCGCTCGACGGCGACCGCGGTGACCGGGTCGCGGGTCACCTCCAGCGACACCCAGTCGGCCCTGGCCTCGGCCCAGCGGCTGATGGCGCTGGCCGCCGGCGCCGCCACCAGGCTGCCGGCGGCGCCCAGGAGCAGCAGGCCGGGCGTGGCCAGCGGGTCGCCAAGCCCGCTCACCCCGAGCGCCCGCTGGACCGGCTCGAGGTCGAACAGGGCGATGGCCGCCAGCACCGACACCGCGGCCAGGGCGGCGGCCCCGATGGTCCCCCAGAGCACGTCCCGGTGGCGGACGTGGGCCAGCTCGTGGGCGACGACCAGGGCGACCTCGTCGGCCCCGCCGCCCGACCCCTCCTCCGGCCCGGGACCGGCCGCGGCCAGCAGGGTGTCGTAGACGACCACCCGGCGGGTCCGGCCCAGCCCCGAGACGTAGGCGTTGACCTTGGTCGTGCGGCGGCTGGCGTCGGCCACGAGCACGTCGCCCACCGGCACCCGCATGGTCGCGGCCAGCTCCAGCAGCCGGGCCCGCAGCGGGCCCGGGCCGAGCGAGCGGAACCGGTTGAACAGCGGCTCGATCACCACCGGCCCGACGACCGCCAGGGCGAGGACCAGCAGGACCGCCGCGACCGCCGCCACAAGCGGCCAGCCGGGCGGGTCCCAGCGGGCCCCCAGGACCAGGGCGGTGAGCGGCAGGACGGTCAGGACCAGGGCGACCGCCCGTCCCTTGGACCAGTCGCGCAGGAACCCGCCGATCCCCTGGGTGGCCAGCCCGGCCCTGGCGTCCTGGCGGAAGGCCCGGACCGAGAACGGCAGCCCGACCCCGGCCCGGACGACCAGCACGGTCAGCGTGGCCAGCACCACCCGGCCCGGCGCCCAGCTCCCGGCCAGCCCGGCAACCCCCCTGACCAGCGCCCGGCCGGGGCCGCTGAGGGCGAGCGCGGCCAGCACGACCAGGTCGGTGCCGTACCCGGCCAGCCCCCACCGCTGACGGGGCTTGGCGTAGTCGACGCAGGCCCGCACCTCGTCCTCGGTGAACGCCTCCAGCGGGTCGGCCGCCGGCGGGCGGGGCACGGCGATCAAGACCGGCGGAACTGGTCGCGGACCCAGGCGGCCCAGCGTCGCTCGGCGGTCTTCCTGGAGATGCCGAGGACGTCCTTGAAGCCGCGTTCGAGCCGGCTGGTGCTCGGCGGGTCGGGCCCGCGGAACTTGCGGTAGAGGGCCCGGAGCTTGCCGGCGCCGAAGGTGTCGGCCACCCACAGGCAGAACGCCGAGCCCTCGTCGTAGGCGACCGCCGCGTCATGGCCCCGGAACTCACTGTCGGCCGGCAGGAGGCCGTCGAAGCGGCCACTGTCGACCCGCTGGTTCAGGGCCGGCCGGGTCGACCCGACCGAGAAGCCGACCGGCTTCAGGGCGGCCCAGTCGGCGAACCCCTCGACCAGCAGCAGGGGCACTCCGGGACCGAGGGTGCGGGTGGCGACGTGGGTCATCTCATGGGTGACGAGGATCTGGAGGTTGAGGTCGTTGTAGCCGACCACGTTGTCGGTGTTGACCACGATCCGGTTGCCAAGGACCGAATCGGCCGCTCCCGACTCGACCGAGGATGAGGCGACGGCGGCCACCCGCGACAGGTCGCGCGCGCCGACCAGCCGCTCGGCCTCGGACTGGTCGCGGGGGACGAGGATCACCGCCTTGCGCTCCCAGGGGCCGGTCCAGGCTTCGCCGATCTGGGCGTAGGCGCGGTCCGCGACCCGCAGCAGCCGCCGGGCCAGGACCTCGTCCCCGAGATGGTGGACGATCAGGGTGCGGGCGCTGCGCACGGTCTTCACCTGGCCGCTGTCCCAGATCTCGACGTCGTCGCGACGGCGCATCCGGCTGTCGCCGGGGCCGGCGATGCGCCAGCCCGAGCCGGTCAGGACGAAGGTGAAGGACTCGCGGGCCAGCACCGGGCTGGCATCCTGATGCTCGAACCTGTACCTGACCTCGACCGGGGCCAGCTGCACCTGCTCGGCCCGGTAGTGCCGCTTCAGCCTCGCCCCTGAGCGCAGCTCCCTGGGGTCGAGGCGGTAGGCGAAGGCCGAGAACGGCACCGTCCGCATGCGGGCGAACAGGGTCGCCTGCGCCTTGTAATAGGTCTTCTGACGCTTGTCCACGGTGGCCAGGAAGGCCGTCCGGTCGTCGTTGGTCACGGCCTTGGCCCTTTTGGCCAGCAGCTTGGGCAGGTCGGCGACCGGGTTGGTCGCGACCTGGGTCGCCACCCGCCGCCCGGCCGCTCGCTGCGCCGGCCCTCCCTGGCCGCCCGACCGCACCACCAGGACGGCGGCCACCAGGGCCAGCACCAGCAGCCCGGCCACCACGGCCGCGATCCAGCCGGCCCGGCGCCTCGGCGGCGGTGGCGGCGGCGGGACGGGCGTCCCCCAGGCCGGCGGCCACTGGGTCGCGGGCGGCATGGTGACCTGCCCCCAGCCCGGCGGCCCCGAGGGCGGCGCGCCCTGGCCGGGGGGGGTTCCCCAGCCGGGCTGGGCGGGAGGGGCTGGCGGTGCCGACCCGGGCGGCTGGCCCGGCCATGACGCGGCCGGCGGTGGCGGCGGCCAGGCGGGCCGGGGCGGCGCGGGTCGCTCGGGCACGGGCGGCTGCCCGCCTGGGTCGGTTGGATCCATGACTTGTCATGGTATCTGCCAGGACTGCGCTTCGGCGTGCCCACAACCGGTGAGAGGGCGGCTACGGCCCCCACCCGGGGGAAGCGGAGGCCGTAGCCTTCGGCCGGAGCAGCCGAGGGGCGGCCGGCCCCCGCGGCGTCGCTCCGGTCGCTGCGGCAACTTGGTCCAAGAGGTTGCTCTCGCAACGGGGGACGAGGCCGCCGCACGGTAGCGAAGTGGAATCACGCGTGCAAGTTCTCCACAGCCGTCAAACCGGCCGCATCTTCGTTGTCACACCCCCCCGATAGGGTGCTCTCGACCTGCCGGACCCCGACGGCGACAGAGAGGGACCACGACCATGGGACGCGAGGAACCACTGCGGATCAGCTGCGACGACTGCCCCGGCGGCACCGAGTGCCGGGACTGCCTGGTCGAGTTCTTCCTGACCGAACGCAACGCCCGGGTCGTCCGCCTCGGCGGCGATGCCATCCCCGCCACCGTCGCCACCGACCTCGACCCCGACCTCCAGGCCGCCTTCGACACCCTCACCAGCCACGGCCTCACTCCCCAGGTCGTCGCCCACCGCCGCCACAACGGCGCCGCCCGCGCCTCCTGAGCCGTCCCGCCCTTGGGTTAGCGGGCGGTGGCGAGGCCGAGGAGGGCGGGGGAACGGGTGACGGTGGCGCCCAGCGCGGCGACCCGGGAGCGGAGCTCGTTGTCGGAGGTGACGACGACGACGGGGCGCTCGGGTGGGGCGGCGTTGGTTCGGACCACGATCTCGTCGTCGGCGGTGCGGCCGGCGTCGGTGAAGACGACCTCGACCGGGCCGAGAGGGAGGCGGGTCGGGATCGGGCCGACGGTGCCGCCGTCGAACACGACCGTGACCTCGGCCCCGAACCGGCGGGCCAGGCGGCGGCACAGGTCGAGGAGGAGGGTGCGCTGGTCCTCCAGCCCCCGGTCGGCGAAGCCCTGCGGGTGCTTGGTCACGTTGTAGCCGTCGACCAGCACCAGCACCCCGCCGGTGGCCATCCAGGCGGCGAGCGTCTCCGGGTCGTCGGCGCCCCGGCCCCCTGGCACTGGGAGCGGGCTCCGCCGTTCTGGCCGCCGAGCCGCCCCGGACCCCGAACCCGACCCGGCGCTTCCGCTCCCGCGGCCGCTGCCGCCATCCTCGGCCAGCCCGGCCACCCGGCGCAGGGTCTCCAGGTCGCGCTCCAGCGCCCCGACCGCCTCGGCCACCGCCGGGTCGACCTGCCCCGAGGAGCGGCGCAGCGCCCGGTAGTTCCGCTGGGACTCCCCCAGCCGGGCCTGGAGCTCGGCCACCCGGCCGCTCAGCCGGCGCTGCTCGGCTGCCGCGTCCTCCCGGGCCACCCGCACCGCCGCCGCCGACTGGACGAGCTCGCGCTCCAGCCCCTCGACCCGGTCGGCCAGGGTGCGCCGCTCCCGCTCGACCCGCCGCAGCTCCTCCTTGACCGCCCGCAGCTCGTCCCGGGCCGCCCGGGTACCGGCGGCCTCGGCCTCGGCCCGCTCCCTGGCCGCGTCCAGCTCGCTCTCGGCCCCGGCCAGCGCCGACCGCACGGCCGCCGCCTCGGCCCTGGCCTGGCTGGTCGCGGCGGCCGAGACCGCCGCCTGCACGGCCGCCTTCCCCTCCGCCCCGAGGGCGAGCCCGACCCGGGCCACCGCCTCGGGGGTCTCGCCGCTGGCCAGCGCCTCGGCGTGGCGGCCAGCCCGGAGCAGCCGGGCCAGCGCCTCCTCCTCCTGGAGTACCCGCTCGTCCACAGCCTTCCTAAAGCTCTGGTCGAGGTCGAGGGTCCGCCGGACCAGGCTCAGGACCCGCTGATGCCGCAGCCGCTTGGGCGTCCAGGTCTGGTACTGGCGCAGTGGCCCCGGCAGCTCCCCCTGGTCGGCCGCTCGCAGGGTCGCCAGCGCCGCGTCCAGGTACCCCGACAGCAGCGCTTCCGGAATCTCAGGTAGCGGCGCAGGGCCGGCTGGTCCGCCCGGACCGCCCGGCGCCGCCCCCTCCGCTTCGGCGCCCAGCCTGGCCTGCGCCGCCTCCGCTTCGGCGCCCGGGCCGCCCGGTGCCGCCCCCTCCGCCTTGGCGGCCAGCCGGGCCTGCGCCGCCAGTTCGGGCTGGGCCGCCGGTGCGGGGCGGGGCCGCTCGCCGTTCGGACCCGTCGGCGCGCTCATCGCTCGGCCGAGGTGGGCTCGCCGATCACGGGGACGACCTCGACGTCGCTGGCCGACCCGCACCAGCGGCAGCGGACCTCCTCGGCCTGCACGGCCAGGTCACGCTCGTCCTCAACCGTCAGCTCGCCGGCCACGGTGAAGTGCCAGAAGCCGGTCGTGCGCCGGCTGGTCTCCACGTCGAAGCGGGTCAGGTTGCCGCAGGCGGTGCAGCGCAGGCGCTCGCCTGGGCCGGGAAGGTGGTCGAGCACGCGTCCTCCTGGGCGAGCCTGAACGAGGTCGCCGTCAAGGGTAACCGGGGCGGTGGTGTAAGAGTCGTATTGAATGGATATAAGTTTGCGACCCCTCTTAGGTAGGATGCTTGCCCTGTGGAAAAGATCGCCTTCACCTTCCCCGGCCAGGGACGTATCGCCAAGGACAGCGGCGCCCCCTGGGCCGACGACCCGGCCGGCTGGCCGTTCGTCCGGGCGTCCGAGATCCTCGGCTGGGACGTGATCGAGGTCCTGGAGTCCGGCGACGCCGCCCTCTCCGACACCCGCAAGGCCCAGCCGGCCATCTACGTCCACTCGGCCGCCTGCCACATCCTGGCCCGCGAGGAGGGCCTGCGGCCCGACCTGGTCGCCGGCCACTCCCTGGGCGAGTACGCCGCCCTGTTCGCTGCCGGCGGGGTCAGCTTCGAGCAGGGCCTCGAGCTGGTCGTGCGCCGGGCCGAGCTGGCCCACCAGGCCGGCGGCACCGGGGTGATGCGGGTCGTGCTCGGGCTGCCCGACAAGACCGTCGGCCAGCTCTGCCGCAACGTGCGCCGCCAGGTCGGCAAGGTGTTCCTGGCCAACTCCAACGCCCCCGGCCAGGTGGTCATCTCGGGCGAGTCCGCGGCGGTCGAGGAGACGGCCCGCCGGGCCCTGGCCGCCGGGGCCAAGCGGGTCCTGACCCTGCCCATTGGCGGCGGCTTCCACACGCCGCTGATGCACGCGGCCAAGCGCCCCTTCAAGGAGGCCCTGGACCGGATCGACCTGACCCGGCTCGAGGTCCCCCTGGTCTCCAACGCCAAGGCCAGGGTGGTCCGCAGCGGCCGCCAGGCCGGCCGGCTCCTGGCCCGCCAGCTCACCAACCCGGTCCACTGGACCAGCTGCGTCGAGCGACTCCGCGAGCTCGGCACCACCAGCTACGTCGAGCTCGGCCCTGGCAAGGTCCTCGAAGGCCTGATCCGCCGCATCGACCCCCGCGCCGTGGTCGCCATCGCCGCCACCCCCGACGAGGTCCGCGCCCTCGCCGAGTCCGCCCGCGCCTAACCCCTCAGGACCCGGTGGGAGCCGCCCTCAGCCTCAGGCTCCTGGAAGCCCGCGCCTGACCCCTCAGGACCCGGTGGGAGGCGCGCTCAGCCTCAGGCTCCTGGGGGTCCCGCGCCTGAGCCCCGGACCCGGTGGAGAGGGCCCCATACGGGAGGGTAGCCCACCGGGTGGTTGGCGGCTTCCGTTCATCCACAGCCCCCCGCTTCGGCCCCAAAGTCGAGCCGTACCGCCCCTGCGTCCCGTTTGTCCCCCTGCCGCGGCGACCCACCTTTCGCTTACGATTGCGATCACCGCGGCCCTCGCGGTGGGCCGAGAGGTAGGAGGTGCGCGGTGGGAGCGCACGAGCTGGTTGAAGCCGGTCGCCAGCACGTGGCCACCGGCAGGATCCGCGAGGCCATGGCCTGCTTCAAGCGGGCCGCGGACGACCCCGAACGTGGCGCCGAGGCGCTGAGCCTGCTCGCCGCCGCCTATCTGCTGCCCGGGTCGCTCGCCCCCGAACTGGCCCTCGCCCACGCCCACCGCGCGGCCAGGCACCCGGCCGCCGGCGGCGAGCACCTGGCCCGCTGTGCCGCCGTTGCCCTGACCGCCGGCGACCCGTCGCTGGCCGAGGAGCTGGCCGGCCGGGCCGGCCGCGCGGGCGGCGGCGAGGCCCTGGCCATCCGGGCCACCGCGCTGCTGCGCCTCGGCGACCTGGCCGGGGTCCGGGCGCTGCTGGCCGGGCTGGAGCGGGCGTCGGGACCGGCGGTGTTCTGGCGCCGCCTGGTGGTCGAGGCGTCGGCGGCCGGCCAGATGGACATCGCCGTCGCCGCCCGCCGAGCCATGCGCCGTGGCGAGCTCCCGGCCCCGGCCCTGCCCGACGTCGTGGTCCGGGCCGCTGCCGGGCCGCTGTTCCTGGCCTGCCTGGCCGCGGCCATCGTGCTGGCCGTGGCCGCGCCCGAACGGCTGGCCGCGGTGTTCGCCCTCGGGTTCCTGGCCCTCGGCCTCGGCATGGCCGTGGCCGCCCGGCGCGCCTGACCCACCGCGCAGCTCGTTCCGGCGCTGTTGTCCCCAAGTAGGCGCTTGGTGCTTGACCTCGAACACGTGTTCGTCTAGCGTCAGGCCTCGACAGCCCAGAGCGGACGAAAGGAACCGCCGGGATGCCCGCCGCATCCGTCGCCATCCAGGGTCGCCTCGACGACCTCGGAACCCCGCTGCTCGACGTCGAGTTCGTCGTGCTCGACCTCGAGACCACCGGCGGGTCGCCCGCCAACGACCGGATCACCGAGGTCGGCGCCGTCAAGATCCGTGGCGGCGAGGTCCTCGGCACCTTCCACACTCTGGTCGACCCCGAGGTCTCCATCCCGCCGCTGATCAGCGCCCTGACCGGCATCACGAACGGGATGGTGGCCGACGCCGAGCCGATCGAGGTCGTGCTCCCCTGCCTGCTCGAGTTCCTCGGCGGCGCCGTCCTGGTCGCCCACAACGCCTCCTTCGACCGGCGCTTCGTCCAGGCCAACCTGGAGCGGCACGGCTACCAGCGCATGGCCAACCGGGTCGTGTGCACCGCCCGGCTGGCCCGCAAGCTGCTCCCCCGCGACGAGGTGCCGAACGTCCGCCTGGCCACCCTGGCCGCCTACCTGGGGGCCACGGTCGCCCCCTGCCACCGGGCCCTGACCGACGCCAGGGCGACCGTCGACGTGTTCCACAGCCTGCTCGAGCGGGCCGGCTCCTACGGCGTGCTCGCCCTGGAGGACCTGATCGAGTTCCCCTCGGCCAAGGCCGGGGCCAGCTTCAAGAAGGTCCATCTGGCCGACCGGCTGCCGCGCTGCCCCGGCGTCTACCTGTTCCGCGACGCCGGCGGGCGGGTCCTGTACGTGGGCAAGGCCAAGGACCTCAGGACCCGGGTCCGCAGCTACTTCTCGGGTGACGGACGGGTGAAGATCGCCGACCTGCTTCGCGAGCTGGCGGCCATCGACCACCAGCCGTGCGCGACCGAGCTGGAGGCCAGCGTCCGCGAGGTCCGGCTGATCCAGCAGTACCGTCCCCGCTACAACCGCCGCAGCCGCAACCCCGAGCGCTACTGCTACCTCAAGCTGACCCGCGAGCGGTTCCCCCGCCTGTCGGTGGTCCGCCGGGTCCAGCCCGACGGCGCCCGCTACCTGGGGCCGTTTGGCTCGGCCGGCCAGGCCGAGCTGGTCAAGGCGGCGATCGAGGACGCCCTGCCGCTGCGCCGCTGCACCATGCGGATCGGGGCGCGCGGCGGCGGGTCGGCCTGTGCCCTGCTGGAGCTGGGGCGCTGCCTCGGGCCGTGCACCGGCGCGGTTGGCCAGGAAGGCTACGCCGCCCTGGTCGCCACCCTGGAGGCGGCCCTGGACGGCGACCCGGAGCCGGTGCTGGGCCCGCTGCGGCGGCGCATGGCCGGCTACGCGGCCGAGCAGCGCTACGAGCAGGCGGCGGGCGCCCGGGACCGGCTGGAGGCGCTCACCCGCGCCCTGGCCGAGGCACGCCGGGCGGCCGCCCTGGCCGGGGCGGAGGAGATCGTCCTGGCCCGCCCCCACGGTGACGGGCGGGAGGTGACCGTGGTCCGGCGGGGCCAGCTGGCCGCCGTCGGCCTGGTCGCCGCCGACGACCAGCCGGGCGTCGAGCGCCTGCTGGAGCTGGCCGCCTCACCGGAGCTGTTCGACGGTCCCCCGCCCCGCCACCTGGCCGACGAGGTCAACCTGGTCACCCGCTGGCTGGAAGGCGCCGCCGGCAAGGCCGAGCTCCTCGCGGTCCGCGGCCGCCTGGCCAGCCCCGCGATCGGCGGTGCGCTCCTGCAGCTCCGCTACGACCCCGGCCGCCACCGCCACGCCTGGCCCCCCGGCGAAGCCCGCGGCCGCCCCGAGGCCCGCCCCTCCCGTCCACGACGCCCCCGCCACCACGCCGGCTCGTTGGCCGGCGCCGCTTCGGCGAACGGTTAGCCGACCCGGTGCCCCGGGGGGACGGGGCGGTCAGGGCGGAGAAGGATGACGGCGCCGTCGGGGTCGTAGACGCCGAGGATGAGGACTTCGGACTTGAAGCCGGCGATCCGCCTGGGAGGGAAATTGACCACGCACACGACAGTGGTGCCGACGAGTTCCTGGGGCGGATAGGTGGTGATCTGGGCGCTTGCCACCCGTTCGCCGAGGGGGCCCAGGTCGAGGCGGACCTTGTAGGCCGGACGGCGGGCCTCCGGGAACTCCTCGACGGCCGTGACCAGGGCCGAACGGATGTCGACGGCGAAGAATTGCCCGGCCTCGACGGTGGGCAGCACAGTGCCGGATTCGGTTGTCTCTGGCATGAGCGGTAGGCTATCGCGCGTACGGGCGAGTCGTCTTGCGAGATAGTATTTCGCCTCCGGTCCCCAACATGCAGAGAGGGAGGTCTCCCCCGTGAGCGCGTTCGAGCCACACATGCCAAGCGAGCCGAAGGTCGACATGCCAGACTTCATGGTCGTCCTCCGGGGCTTCGACCGTCGCCAGGTGGAGATGTGGGCCGCCGAGGTCGCCAACCAGATCGAGCAGGAACGACTCCGCGCCGACGAGGCCGAGAAGCGCGCCTACCGGGTGGAGATCGACAACAAGAACGCCGCGTCCTTCAGCCACCTCGGCACGCATGTGGCCAGCATCCTCGAGGAGGCCGGCCGGTCGTCCGAGAACATGCTCGCCGACGCTGCCGACCGGGCGCAGGAGACGGTCGAGGCCGCCGAGGAGGAAGCCGCCGAGATCATCAAGGCGGCCGAGCACCGGGCCGGCGAGATCGAGGGCGACGCCCGCCACACCCTCGAGGAGGCCAGGAGCGAGGGGGCGCGAGTCGAGGAGGACGCCCTCCAGGCGGCCGAGGAGATGCGGGCCCAGGCCGAGCAGGACGCCCGGACGGTGCTGGAGGAAGCTCGCGACGCGACCGACATGATCTGGCAGGAGGCCGAGCGCGAGCGCATCGGGGTCGAGGCCGAGACGATCCGGCTGGAGACCCTCCGCCACCGCTCGCTGGAGCAGCTGGGCCGTGTCTACGGTCACCTGGAGTCGGTGCTGGACGAGGTCCGCGCGGGCATCGGCCGGGTCGAGGAGGAGCAGGAGGACCTGGACGTGGCGACCGCGGCCGCGGCCGCCCGGCTCGGGGTCGAGCCGCCCGCCAGCTCCCCAGAGGAGAGCCCCCGGTTCCCCGACCTCCGCCCCCGGGACCGCACCGCCGCCGGCGACCTCACCGCCGGCGACGACTCCCTCAAGCTCGCCCCCGGTGACGACCCTGGCGAGCTGACCGCCGCTGGCGACCCCAGTGACCTTGGCGACCTCGGCGACCTTGGCGACGGTGGGAAGCTCGCTGACGGTGGCGACGGCATGCTGTCGGCCACCCGGCCGGGAACGACGGACCCGGCTCGGCCCGGGACCGCCGACCGGCCGGAGCAGCCGGCCCTGTCCGACGCGGTCGACGACGGCGCCGACGGGTCGTCGGCGAGGGACGGCGAGCCCACTCAGCCCGCCCTGACCTCCACCACCGCCGAGACCACCCAGCCGACCCCGGCCGCCACCACCGAGCCGACCCCTCCCGCCGCCAACGGCACGGCAGGGCCAGCCAACGGCGAAGCCGGACCGGGCCCGGATGTCACCCAGCGACTCGAGCCAGTCGGTAACAACGGCCCCAAGTCCCGCCCCTCCAAGCCAGCCTCCAAGGAGAGCAAGGGCGGCTCCTAGCCTCCGGCACCGCCGAGTCGCGGCCCGTCCACGGGTGGAACCGCCCGTCGTCTGAGGTCGCCCCGACCCCGCATCGCGCCCCGCACCAGGCCCCCCGGTAGGGTCGACCTACAATGGGCGGGGATCTCGGTTGGGCCTGGGAGGGGTCATGGAGCAGCGTTCGGTGGTGGTTGTCGGCGCCAAGCGGACCCCGATGGGGCGGTTCATGGGGGCGTTCGCCGACGTGCCAGCGGTCGACCTTGGGATCGCGGCCGCTCGGGCGGCGCTCGATGCCGCCGGGGTCGACCCGGGGCAGGTCGACGAGACGGTGGCCGGGCATGGGCGTCAGGCCGGGAATGGGCCGAACCCTGGACGGCAGGTGTCGATCCGGGCTGGGGTGCCAGAGACGGTGCCCGCCTACACCGTCAACAAGGCGTGTGGGTCGAGCGCCAAGGCGCTGACGCTGGCGGCTGGGTCGATCATCCTCGGTGAGATCGACGTGGCCCTGGTCGTCGGCATGGAGAACATGACCCGCACGCCGTACCTACTGCGGGGGATGCGCGGCGGGTACCGGATGGGGCCGGCGGTGATCGAGGACGGCATGTCCTCGGACGGCTTCATGGACCCGCTGGCCTCCGAGGCCATGGGCGAGACGGCCGAGAACCTGGCCGAGCGGTATGCCGTGAGC